>DOMT01000088.1 GCA_003509825.1 Coriobacteriia bacterium | reverse complement strand
GCCGGGTGGTTGTTCGATACCATTGACAGTGTTCCACAGGCGGGGGACGTCTACGAGATCGAAGGGTTTTCCTTCAAGGTTCAAAAGATGCGACGTAATCGTATCGCCATGCTCAGGGTGAGTAAGCTGGAGCAAGGGGACCCCCTCGATGAAGAAGGCGACGGCGAAGACAAAACGGCATAGAAAGGGAGATTGTCGATGATCGACAGAGAGGCGATGCACGCGCTCACCTACGGACTCTACCTCATTTCGTCGAAAGATGGCAAGTCCGGTCGTGACGTGGGATGCACGGTGAACACGTTTCTCCAAGTGACAAGTGATCCTGCGCGCGTTGCCGTAACCATAAACAAGGAAAACCACACCGCCGAAGTCATTCAGGAGTCGGGTATCTTCGCGGCGACGGTTATCGCCCAAAGTGCACCTATGGAGCTCATCGGCGTGTTCGGGTTTCAAACGAGCCGCGATATCAACAAGTTTGCGGGATTCTCCCACAAGCGGGACGCTCAGGGTTTGGCCTACGTTGACGAGGGCGTGGTGGCACGTTTCTCACTCAAACTCAGGGATACGGTGGACGTGGGCACACATCTGATTTTCGTCGGTGACGTGGTGGAGTCCGAGAAGCTGTCGGATGAGGAGCCGGTCCCCTATAGCTACTATCGTCAGGTTAAGGGTGGTAAGGTGCCGCCGAAGGCGTCGAGTTATCAACCGGATGAGCTGGCAGCCGATGGCGCGGCCGCCGATATGGGCGACGGCGCGGTGGGCACGCCGAGGAAAATCGCCTGGAGGTGTTCGGTTTGCGGCCATGTGGAGATCACCGACGANNTCAACAACTGAAAGACGTTTTCGAGAGAACCGAAGTTTAACGCTTCCTACACGTCCTTGAAGTAGGGCATATACTCGATCGTCGCATCCTCGGGAAAATACAGATTGTGCAGGTCGACGAAGTAGTCGTCCGTCATGCTGGCGATGTAGTCCACGACGATCTGGTTGTTGTCCTCCACGATATCGGTCGGAGTATCCTTGTAGCGCGTGCGCAGGTTGTTGATGAAGTTGAGGTGGTGGCGATAGATATAGAGCAGGCCACCGTCCTTCTCCTGAAAGGCGCGATCGCTCGCATCGACAGGGCACCCATCGCCCTTCTCCAGATCGTCGAGTAGGCGCTGATACAAGCGCTCGAACATCGCCTCAACCAACCCCGATTGCAGACGGTTGACCTCCTCATTGCCGTAGATAAGCTCGTAGTTCTCGCGCTTTACGCCGCTGAGAAACTCAAAGGCCCTATCGCTGAACATGAGGTAATCCTTGCCGTAGCTGTTCTCGATGAGGTCGATGCTGATGTTGTTGATGATCTGTGCGTTGTTGCTGCCCATGGCGGTGATGGAGTACTTCGGCGCGCGCTCTTTGTCGGCTGCGCGCTCCGCATCCTGGCGGTCGCGGCCCACGTAGGCGAGCATGTCGCTGATGCGCACCNNCAACCCTCGAGCGTTGAGGGCACCAGGCTTTTGATCGACACATCGTGTTTGCGGCAGCCGGCCAGCAAGGCATCGAAGGCGTCAAAACTCGTCAGCGTACTCGGGCGATACTCCTGCTGCTCGAACTCGCCGTTGTGGCAGAGGATGCCGCTCAGCGTCTGCAGGGTGAGGTTGTGGCGGAAGATGCCGTCGAGCACGCGCACGCTGTGCACATTGTGGTCGAAGTGTAGGCCGGTGTGGCGATGGAAGATGTTGTTCAGGAAGCGCTCGCCCATGTGTCCGAAGGGCGTGTGTCCGATGTCGTGCCCCAGCGCGATGGCCTCGATGAGGTCGGTGTTGAGCCCGAGCACCGCACCGATGCTGCGGGCGGTGCGCGAAACGAGTTGCACATGCAGCGAGCGCCTGGTCAAGTCGTCGTTTTTGTAAAGCGAGAACACTTGGGTCTTGTCCGACAGTCGATTGTAGTAAGGGGAGTGGAGGATTTTTTCCGCGTCACGTATAAAGGCCGGGCGCCACAAGGTGGTTTTGTCGTGCGAGGAGTTGCGCCTGATCGCATCCTCGTCGTTCATGCGCCAAGGATTGACCCGGTTCGCAGCGCGATCCTCGGCGATCCGGGCTTCCGTTTTTTTGGTCAGCGAATCGTATCCCACTGTTTACTCTCCATCTTCATCCGACCACACTCCCGTGAGTGCAATCACCCCACCGTATAACGTCAACTCCTTGCGGCCAGCAAAGCCCGGGCGAACTCCACCCAACCGTCGGCCGTGTGACCGACCGTGTAGAGCGTAATGTTACCGCGACCGGCCCGCTTAACGATAGCTTGTTGCACAGTCGGTGATTTCAAAGCGTTGCCCGCCATCACCACGGCTCCGGTGTAGCTGCCCATATCCAAATCGCCCGCCGCGTCGCCGATGGCCAGGGTCTGCGCCTGCTCCAATCCACGTTGCTTGATGTCGAGATCCACCGCCAGAGCTNNCCGGCTTTGGAGGTACCACGCGGCATCAGGTGATAGCCGTGTATCTCCGGGCAATCCGTAAGCGAATGTACCTGTGGATGGATCTGTCCGTTGTCCGAGAGGCGCAGGGGTAGGCGTTCGTCGGCCAAAAAGGCGGCGACTTCGTCCGCATCCACAAAACCGCGGAAGGCATGGGTTACCTTGCGCACGTCGGGGTAGGGGGCGTGGGGCTCGATTTTGCCCGGAAAGGCGGTCAGCAACCGGTCGATGACTCCGTCGGCTTCTATCAGCTCGAAGGGTGATACGCCGGCCGGCAACTCACCAGGCGCCAGAGTCGGATCGTCGGTCAACACCGTGTCTTGCCACTCGCCCAGCAAATATTCGACCTGCGCCTTGGCACCGAAGCCTTCCATCATCAAACAGCCCAGCTCTCCGATGAAGGTTTGTAGGTTGAGGATGCGCAAAAGCTCGTGGCCCTGGGTGCCGCTGCGTCCCGTGGCGATGATGACTTCGATCGCGGCTTCTTTGAGTGCTACCAGTGCCTCGGCGGTAGCGATCGAGGGAGCGCCGTCGTGGCTGGCGAGCAGTTTGCCGCCGGGCGCGAACAGAGTGCCGTCGAGATCGCTGTAAACATGCGTGACCTGCGCGAGAAGTGCTTGGGCATCGGGGTGCGAAACCGCAAGGAGGCGTCCGTCGAGCAGCGCTTTACATCCGCCGGCACCGGGCTCAACCAACGCGGCGATTTGCGCAGCGAGCTGTTCGTCATATATAAACGGTGAAAATACGTTTGAATCGGTACTGTTCATTTATGCCTCACTGGGTATAGAATGTTTATCGGTAGAATGGGGATCAGGGCTTATGGGGGAGTTATATGCAAGTGCAAGTATAGCAAAGGATTCGAATGCTCTCCGAACGTGTGCAGTCAAAAATGATGCGTCTGTTAAACCATCGTTACCTCAAGCTCAGCCCCACCGACACCAAGCAGCTTCCCGGACCCAAACCCGGTCAGAAATATATGCTCTATGCGCACGTACCCTTCTGCGAGCAGCTCTGCCCGTACTGCTCGTTTAACCGCTACCCCTTCTCCGAAGAGCGCGCTACGCCCTACTTCGCCAATCTGAGACAAGAAATGCTCATGCTCAAAGACATGGGTTACGACTTTACCTCGTTTACCATCGGCGGCGGCACTCCCACGATCATGATCGACGAGCTTTGCGAGACCATCGATATGGCGCGCGATATATTCTCACTTGAAGAGGTTTCTACCGAAACCAATCCCAACCATCTGATTCCCGAGGTTATCGACAAGCTCTCGGGGCGCGTCCAGCGGCTCAGCGTGGGCGTGCAGAGCTTTAACGACGACCTGCTCATGCAGATGGAGCGCTACGGCAAATACGGCTCGGGCATACAGACCCTGCAACGCCTGCTCGAAGTAAAAGACAGCTTCGAGAGCCTGAACGTGGACATGATTTTCAACTTCCCGGGGCAAACCGAGGAGATGCTCATCGCCGATCTCTCCTGTATTTTGGAGAGCCATGCGAGACAGGTGACCTTCTATCCGCTCATGGCCTCACCCGCCGTGGCCCGCTCTTTGGCGCGCACCTTGGGGCATGTGGACTATCGTCGCGAGGAACACTTCTACCGCATGATCTGTGAGGCTTTGACCGGCGGCACGAATCCGGCCTACAGCTTTGCCAGCGCCTGGGCATTCAACGCCACGGGCAGCAACAACAGTATGATCGATGAGTACATCGTCGATTACGAGGAATATCCTGCGATCGGATCGGGGGGACTCAGCTACCTTGATGGCAGTTTGTACGTGAATACGTTTTCGGTCAAGGATTACAACAAGATGATCGGGGCCGGCAACATGAGTATCGTGGGTAAAACCCCTTTCACCAAATGGGATCGCATGCGCTACCGCTTGATGATGCAGCTCTTCGGTCTGCGTTTGGATAAAAAACAGTGGCAGGAAGACTTCGGTTGTTCCGTGGTCCAGGGGTTGCCGATGGAGTACGCCTTCTTCAAGTCGATCGGTGCCTTCGCTCACGAGGACGACGAGCAGATTCTGCTCAGCCCCAAGGGCCGCTACCTACTCGTCTCGCTGATGCGTGAGTTCTTCATCGGTGTAAACAAAGTGCGCGACCAGGCACGCGCCAACCTCGACCCCGACGAACGCGAGCTGCTATTCGGGTCGTAAAACGGGTGTCGAGTGGAATTGCGTTTCGGCGAAAGCGGGTTTTCGCCGGGGAGGGTCGATTACATCCTTTGCAGCAGTTCTTCCACGCGTTGCGGCAGTGTGGCCGCCGAATTGCAGAGAGCCGTCGCTTCCTCCAGCTCTTCGGGTTTGCCGTATCCGTAGGTGCAGCCGATGGACTTAAGGCCGTGCGTGGTGGCCACTGCGATGTCGCAGTGGCGGTCGCCGATGACGATGTAGTGCCGCGGGTTCTCTTCGGGGAATGCCTTTGCGATAAAGGGAAATATCCGGTGTTTGGGCGCATAGCCGTAGTCCTCGGCGTTGTAAAAGCCCGAGAAGTATTCGGTCAGGCCGAAGTACTCCCGGTGTGTCTCCATGTAATCTCGGTTGCAGTTGCTCAAAAATACCAGGGTGTGGCCCGCCGCCTTGAGCTCGGTCAAAGCTTCGAGGGCATGGGGATACAGACGTGCTTTTCCCGCCAGCACCAGGCGCTTCATGTCTGCGCCGGCTAGGGCGAAGTAGGCCTTTTTCGTCTCCTCGTCTATGCCCGGCGCGATGACCTCCCACACATCCGATCCGGCGTGTCCGATCCAGCGACCGATCTCCTCGTCGCTCAAAGCGAAGGGTGTCCGCCCTGCTGCCGACACCCCTGTCGCCACCCCCGCCGAAGCGGCCTGCGCGACGGCTC
>DOMT01000116.1:238-5986 GCA_003509825.1 Coriobacteriia bacterium | reverse complement strand
TATTGGTCATCGCCGCTCTGATAGGGCGCGACCGACATCTCTCCGACTACCGATGGCTCTACTACGGCGCTCCGATACTCATGTCCCTTGCAACGGGAGCACTCCTGTTCACTCCGTTTTCCTTTTCCGAAACCTCCCTCGCCTATCTGCTTTCGATCTTTCTCGGCATCGCCGAAGCGGTACTATGGATACTGTGGGGCGAGCGCTATGCCTGCATAAAGGCAAATTACTCCATCAAACACATCGGCACGGTGTTCGGCTTGACGCTGCTGGTCACCATCACGCTTTCGATGGTGCTTCCCGCCTATGTCTCCAGCTTTTTCGTCATGTTGCTTCCCCTGGCGTCCGGCGGATTGCTTTTGCGGGCGATCCGTGACGGCAAAACGGTGTTTCCCCGTTTGCTACCTAAGCGCTGCGCCCGTGTAGGGCTTCGCGAAATGGTGATCATCTGCCTGATCTCCTTCCTCGCAAGCATCGCCTGCTACTTCCTCGCCGCCATCATCCCCTGGGAGGTTCTACCGGCGGGTGAGAGCAGTTTTTCACACGGCATCATCGGTGGAGCCTTGTTGATGCTGGTGATCTCAGGTATCTGCATGGTGCCCAAAAGTCATCTCAATATCTTTGCACTGCTCCCCTGGCTTTTAGTCATCGAGGTTGCGGGATTTGCCTTTTTTCTTGCCGACGGAAACTTCTTTTTGCCGGCATTCATATTAGCCATCGCCGTTTCGTCGATTTTCGAGATCCTGCTCATCATGTACTTCGGCATCTTGACGACGAAGGGTTACGTGACCCCGGCTCTGGCCTTCAGCTTCAGCTGCGGGTTTATCCGCGCCGGCATCGGCGGCGGTAACACTTTGGCGATAGCCTACGAGCACAACCCCGATGTGGCCGCAGCGATCACACCCGAGACCTGCCTGCTGTTCATCGTGGCGCTCATGATCATTTTGATACCGCTCGTCAGGCAGGAGTTCAGTATCGCCGAGCTGATGAGCAGCCCGCCGAAAAACGACGAGGTAAAAACGGTGTGCCTGGAGATGGCAAAGGAATTCGGTCTATCCGAGCGGGAATGTGAGATATTGATACTGATCTCCTCGGGCCACACCAGCGATTCGATCGCAAAAAAGTTGGTGCTTTCGCCATACACGGTAAACACCCATATCCGTCATATCTACGACAAAACCCGCATCCACAAGCGCTCGGAACTACTCAATTACATCAATATGCAACGTTCCGACTTCTAGATCCGAAAGGGATGCCGTCGAGATCGCTCGCAGCACCGGCCCACGCACGGCACGACGAGTGAATCGACGCCTCACTCAACCTCGGGCGTATCCGAAATATGTACGCAATCTATGCCCTGCTGTTCACACAGTGCGATGAGTTTCCTGTCGAGGGTGGCCAACGTGGCGTTTTTTCTCGAGGCGAGTAAGAGATAGAGCATGTCGTAAGCAGAGTGGTTGAGACGCGCGGATTCCCTGAGTGCGTCGGTATAATACTCCTCCATGGGGACGAATTCATCGATCAAGGCGATTGCCGCGCGCAGACGATGCATGCCTTTTTCCAACGATTCTTCGCCTGTCTTAACATACTTGCTCAGCGCACTGACGATCTCGATATAGTACAGGTCGGTAGTTATCACCTTTTCTCTCGGTGTAAAAAATGCCTTGATACACTTTCCGTCTTCAGTCTGTCGTACAATTCCCATCGCGGCACTGCAATCGAGCACTATCATCTCGAATCCCTCATCTCACGAATAATCTCGACATCAGAGGGAAAACCCTCCGGAACTACAAGCGGTGGCAATGCGTCGATGCGCGCAAACGCCTCTTCCCTCTTACGCATACGCGCCTGTATCTCCTCGTCCGATTCCTTCGGCTCCGCACGCCTTCCTTTACCCAGATGCTCCCTGATGGCAACAACCGTCTGTTGGGCGATGCTGCGATGTTCCTTTCTTGCACGCTCGCGCAATTCCTCATAAAGCTCTGTGGGAAAATCCCGCACCTGCAATGCCGGCATAAGACACCTCCTGTAGATAACGATGCATGTATTTTACATGTAAATTGCATTATCGGCAAACCGAAGCGCTGTAACGTAAAGTAAGCTTGACAGCGTGGTGTATTCCGCTATACTTCCTCCGTAAAGCTAACTTTACAACGAGAGTGAGTATGGAGAACCGTATCGAGGAATTGCGAAAAACCCGCGGCGTCACCCAGGAGGAACTGGCGGACGCCCTCGATGTATCGCGCCAAACCATCAGCTCGCTGGAAAACGGCCGTTACAGCCCCTCGATACAACTGGCGTTTAAAATCTCGCGCTACTTCACTTTGGGAATAGAACAGATTTTCATCTACGAAGAGGAACAGCGACAATGAGCAAGAAAACGAAAATTACCTTATGCATCGCCGCAGCCTGGTGCATCCCTGCTTGGCTCATCGGCCTCACTGCAAGGTTGCTGACGGATTACGAATGGGCGTCCACGCTTTTGGGCGGCGGTGCCGGCGGCGGCATCGTGGTGATAGGGTATCTCATCTACTATCGCTTCTTCCCAAAACACGCAAAGGAATACGAGCGCAATACCTACGATGAACGCGGTGAGAAGATCCAGGGGAAATCCGCCCTGGTCTCCTTTTACGCCATGATCGCCGCAGTACTTGTAGCCCTGACGGCCGCCATGCTCCTGGAAAGATTCGACTACCTGGTGATAATCACCGCCTTCGAGGCGGTTATCGCCGTCTCCTACTTCGCTGCATATCTCTACTACCGCAAAAAGCTCTAGTGGAAATCGAAGGGAGAAACGATATGACCAAATGGGCGCAAACGATTCTATTCACGGTACTGTCAGCAGCTGTCCTCTATCTCATGGTCGGTTTGATATTGTGGTTGCTTCTCGATAATCTCAACGGCAGCTTTTTTCTACTGATGGGCGTCTACATACTTGTGGGTGCGGGTCTTTGGTATCTCTACGTGCGCACACACCCCGATAAAATAAAAGAGCATGAGCGTTCGGAGCGCGATGAACGCTCAACCCTGATACGCGGTAGAGCCGCGACCGTCTCACATATCATGATGATAGTCGTTTTAATCGTCGCACAATCCGTCAGCTTCACCTTGGGTAGAGCGGATTTGGGGCTTATTTTGAGCGCTGTGCTCTTTATTCAAAACATCGGCTATTTTATAGCTTTTTTATATTACAAGACGAAGTTTTAAGATTATTGCAAGGCAAGTATGGAAGAAAGGAAACAGATGACCGATCAACGGACGATCATCGAGGCGCGCGGCTTGTCGAAGACATTCAAGCTGTCCGCCAAACAGATGCGTATCGAAAACGCAAAACAACCGCTCCGCGTGGCGGTGGACAATCTGAGTCTCACGGCGCGCCGAGGTGAGATCTACGGCCTGCTCGGGCCGAACGGTGCGGGTAAGACCACGTCGCTGCGCATGCTGTCGACCCTGATCAAGCCGGACAGCGGCGACGCGATCATCGAGGGCAACTCGATCATCACCGCCCCGGAAAAAGTCCGCGCCAGCGTAGGTTTTCTCACCAGCGAGCTCAAGCTCGAAGACTTCTTCACACCCAACTATCTCTTCGGGTTCTTCTCCACGCTGCACAATGTGGATCCGGCAACCGCCGCCCGGCGCAAGGAGATGCTGTTCAGGCACTTCGGCATCGATGAGTTCGCCGAAGTGAAGGTGGGTAACCTCTCCACCGGCATGAAGCAAAAGACCTCTTTGGTCATCTCATTGGTACACGACCCGGACGTCATCATCTTCGACGAGCCCACCAACGGACTCGACGTCATCACCGCCAAGGTGGTAACGGATTACCTGCTCGAACTGCGCGAGCAGGGCAAGAGCATCATCTTGAGCACCCATATCTTCGGATTGGTGGAAAAACTCTGCGACCGTGTGGGCATCATCATCGGCGGCCGTATGATATCGGAGGGTTCGCTCGAAGAAGTAACGGACGGGCGTGATCTGGAACAGGTATTCTTCGATCTTTACTCCGCTGTCGTTAAGGAGGTGGCCTGATGCGATCAGGACTTATCGCCATCATCAAAAAGGAATTCGCCCGCTTTTTCACCGACCGCCGCATGGTGCTCTCCACCCTATTGTTGCCCGGCGTGATGATCTATGTGCTCTACACCTTCATGGGTTCGGCCATAGGCAGCTTCATGAGTGTCGACGAGGACTACGAGGCATCGATCTACACGAGCAACATGCCCGCCGATGTGGATGCCTTGTTCAAAGAGGCCGCAGTACCCTACAGCGAGGTCACGGACTCTGAAATCGCCGGGATCAAAGCGAACATCGAGGCCCAGGAGACCGACCTTTTGATCGTGTTTCCCGCCGACTTTGCAAAAGCCCTCGACGCTCGCACCACAAATCCAGCGTCCTACAACGCGCCGAATATCGAAGTGTACTTCAACGGGACGCGCACCGAGTCGCAGGCCGCCTATTCGCTGGTCTCGGAAATGCTCAGCGCCTACAAAACCGCTCTCGCCCCCACCTTCAACATCAATGCCGGGGATGGGAGCTACAACCTTGCAACCGAACAGGACAAAGCCGGATCCATGGTGGCGATGATCCTGCCGATGGTATTGCTGATGTTTTTATTCAGCGGCTGCATGGCTATCGCTCCGGAATCCATTGCGGGTGAAAAAGAGCGCGGCACCATCGCAACCATGCTGGTTACGCCACTCGGGCGCTGGGAGCTTGCTTTGGGTAAGATCATCAGCTTGGCCGTCATCGCGCTGCTCTCGGGAATCTCGAGCTTCATCGGACTGATCCTGTCGCTTCCGAATCTCATGAGCGGGACCGGAAGATCCTCAAGCTCCAATGTCGCGGCGTTGATCTACGGACCCGCCGAGTATGCGATGATACTGGGGATCGTACTTGCCACCGTAGTGCTGTTCATCGGCGCCCTCTCGGTGATATCCGCCCTTGCCAAATCGGTCAAAGAGGCCGGCACCTTGATCACGCCTTTGTTGATCATCGTCATGCTGGTAGGCGTCACAGGTATGTTCTCCCAGGAAGCCCCGACCGAGTTTTTCTACTACCTGATACCGGTCTACAACAGCGTGCAGTGCTTCATCGGCATACTCACCTTCCACCCCGACCCTGTCTTTGTGGGCATAACGATTGGAGTGAACGTACNNCCCGATCCGCTGTTCGTAGGTATAACGGTTATAGTGAACGTGGTGCTCACAGGCCTGTGTGCGCTGGGCCTTACCCGCATGTTCAGCAACGAGAAGATCATGTTCGCACGATAAGCACCGTGACGAAGATGCTTCCGAAAAGAAAGGGGGAAGAGAGCGACCTCTTCCCCCTTTTCCGCTTTACATACCACTTCTTATACTTCGAGCAGCAGGATTGCACGGGTAAGCGCCAGTAGAGCGGGATAATAACCGGGTGCGCCCGGCTTTACCCGACAAGACTCCTCCGCCTTGTTTTGCATACGCTCTAAAAACGAGAGTGGGTGTTTGTAGATAAATCCGGTGATTTCCCGTGCAGTGGTATTACTGAGTTCACCGCCGTGTTCTGCATATCTCAAGGCTACATAGAGCAACTCAAAACCGATATGATCCTCAAACTGGTGAGTTGCTGCACCAACCTTGTATCCCTGCTCGGTAAACAGCTTTTTCATGTCGAAGGTCGGCTGACCGAAAAGCACTTTGCCGCCGTCACGATAGAGCGTTTCCCACGGCGGAGCATCGGGGGTTCCCGGCCCCACAAACAGACGGGTGTATT
>DOMT01000116.1:0-190 GCA_003509825.1 Coriobacteriia bacterium | reverse complement strand
CTCGTTAGACGCTTCATACAATGCGCACAGAGGCAGTTCCTCCCAAAATCCCGGATCAAGACCCAAAGCCGTGCTCTCCGTCATAGGCGCAAGCAGGCTGTTGCCGAGAAAACTGTAGAGCTCGGATCGTTGCAAGGCCTTTTCCTGCGGGGTAAGCGACGTATCCCGAAGTGCAGGGGGCGTTGTGAGG
>DOMT01000093.1 GCA_003509825.1 Coriobacteriia bacterium | reverse complement strand
AGGATGAATGCGGTGTTGTGAAGATCGACGGTGCTCTCTTCGATGAGGACGAGGCCTTGATCCGGCGAGTCGTCCATAGGGCCTGCAAAAAAGTGCTGCCGGAAAAAGAGCGCATAACCTCGTATCACATCAAAAACATCGTGGCAGGCGGGGCGCGGCATGGGTATGCCATCGACCTTCCGGGCGCGGCAAGTGTGCAAAATGTCTACGGAACCCTTTACTTCCGNNCAGGTGGGGAGAGTGAGTCGGCGGGGGGTTCGGATTGGCATCTCGAAGTGCCGCTCGGTACCGCGGTGCAGCTACCCGACGGGCGAAAACTCGAGTTCGTAGAGGTGGATGCGGCGTTGTTTGCGGGCGATCCCGTATCGTATGCACGCAAGCACTCCTCCGCCTCGCAGGTATACATAGATGCCGATGTCTTAAGCCGCCATTTGCACGCAGGTGAAGGCGCCGACGGCGGCACCGGCGGAGAAACGGCAAAAAACCACTCCCTGCAAGACCCCGCATCCGGCCGCCTGTGCGAAAACGACGAGGTCACCCTCACCCTCGGCCACCCCGAGCCCGGTGACCGCTTCTGTCCGCTGGGCATGGCCGGACAACACAAGCTGGTGTCCGACGTGCTCATCGACAAAAAAGTCCCCAAATCCAAGCGCCCGCAATTGATAAAGGCTATGGTGGGCACGGGAGATTGTCAAGTTATCGTCTGGCTTGTAGATATACAATTAGATGAACGTTTCAAGGTGAGTAATGCAACCTCGACAATGTTAAGTATACTGGTCTCTTAACATTTTGGCAGCGGCTCGGGCATACGAGTAGTACTGAAAGGAACGTTTGAATGCACGAAGATGTCACCAGGGTTCTGTTCACCGAAGATGAGATAGCCGAGCGCGTCAAGGAGCTGGGTGCGCAGATCAGTAAGGACTACGCCGGTAAGAAGCTGCTGCTGATTACGGTGCTCAGGGGGGCGTTTATTTTCATGGCCGATCTCATCCGTTCGATCGATATCGACGTCGAAGTGGATTTCATGGCGGTCTCGAGTTATGGGACGGAAGCCAAGAGTTCGGGCATCGTACGCATCATCAAAGACCTGGACACCAGCGTTGAGGGGCGCGATGTGCTTATCGTCGAGGACGTCCTCGACAGCGGTCTGACACTGAAGTATCTTTCAAAGAACATGAAATCGCGCAAGCCACAGTCTTTGGAAGTGGTTACGTTACTGCTCAAGGAGGGTAAGCAGGAAACCGACTACGTGTGTAAATATGTCGGCTTTGTTTGTGAGGATGAATTCGTCGTCGGCTACGGACTTGACTACGCCGAGAAGTTTCGCAACCTTCCTTATATCGGTGTATTGGCCTCTGAGGTTTACACGAGGCAGTAGCCTGAACAAACAGGAAGAGAGCAAATAGGTGGAGAAGAAACGAAACTCAAGGAATTGGATTATATACGGACTGCTACTGTTTATTTTGGTGGCGTTGGTATCATCGCAGCTTTTCGGCGGCCTGTTCAACAGGCAACAGCCGGACACGCTGACGACGGAGGAGTTCGTCTCCCATCTGAAGGAGGATCGCATCGTCGAGGTGGTCTACAATGCGTCGACCGCAACGCTCACGGGTAGCTATCTGGAGAGCGCGGAGACCGCAAAAGAAGACGCCAAGCAGTTTACCTCCACCTGGATCGGCACCGATTTTGCCACCACGATGCAACGCAGCTCGGCCAACACCAATCTCGAGAAGTGGGACATCGACACCACCGATCCCAACGCCTGGCTTTCCACCCTACTCACGGTGATTTTGCCCATCGGCTTGATACTTCTGGTGGTGTTCATCATGTTCAACATGTTCAACAACACCAACAACAAACAGATGCAATTCGGTAAGAGTAAGGCTAAAAAGGCCCATGAAGAACGTCCGACAACCAAGTTCAAAGACGTTGCCGGCATCGACGAGGCCGTTGAGGAACTGCATGAGATCAAGGACTTTCTCACCAATCCGCAGCGCTATGTGGAGCTCGGTGCCAAGATTCCGCACGGCGTTATCCTGGTAGGCCCTCCGGGCACCGGTAAAACCCTGCTCGCCAAGGCGGTTGCCGGCGAGGCTGGGGTGCCGTTCTTCTCGATATCGGGTTCGGACTTCGTTGAGATGTTCGTGGGCGTGGGTGCCTCGCGTGTACGCGACCTGTTCGAGGAGGCCAAAAAGGCCTCGCCCTCCATCATCTTCATCGACGAGATCGATGCGGTGGGGCGTCAGCGCGGTGCCGGTCTCGGCGGCGGCCATGACGAGCGCGAGCAGACCCTCAACCAGCTGCTGGTGGAGATGGACGGCTTCGAAGATCACCAGAGCGTGATTTTGATCGCGGCCACCAACCGCGTGGACATTCTCGACCCCGCACTGCTCAGACCAGGCCGTTTCGACCGCCAGATCGTGGTGATGCGCCCCGATCTCAAAGGGCGCGAGCAGATTCTCAAGGTGCACTCCGAGGGCAAGCCGCTGGCGCACAGCGTCGATTTGGAGAAGCTGGCACGCATGACACCCGGATTTACCGGTGCCGACCTCGCCAACTTGATGAATGAGGCAGCACTGCTCACCGCGCGCAAGAACAAGAAACTCATCACCATGTTGGAGCTCAGCGAGGCCATGGAGCGCGAAATCGCCGGTCCCGAGCGCAAGACCCGCGTAATGACCGAAAAGGAACGTCGCACCATCGCCTACCACGAGGCGGGTCACGCCGTCGTAGGACACGTGCTCGAGCACTCCGACCCCGTGCACAAGATATCGATCATCAGCCGCGGGCAGGCTTTGGGTTACACGCTCTCGCTGCCCGAGGAGGACAAGTTCCTCTCCTCGCGTAACGAAATGCTCGATGACCTGGCGGTCTTTTTGGGCGGACGCGTCGCCGAGGAGATTTTCTGTGACGACATCACCACCGGGGCCTCCAACGATCTGGAGCGTGCCACCAAAACGGCACGGCAGATGGTCACGCGTTACGGCATGACCGAGGCGCTCGGCACCCAGGTGTACGGCGAGGCCAACCATGAGGTGTTTTTGGGCCGCGATTACTCCGCAACGCCCGATTACAGCGAGGCCACCGCGCAGCGCATCGACGAAGAGGTGGCGCGCATCATGGCAAGAGCCCACGAGGTGGCTCACAAGGTGTTGGAGGAGCGCAAGGAGCAGATGGACCTCATGGTGAGCGTACTCATCGACCGCGAGACCGTCGAGGGACAGGCGCTGGACGCATTGCTCAACAACACCTGGGAAGAATACCTGAAAAACGAAGACGAGATACTGGCCAAGAAGGCCGAGGAGGAGCGCAAACAGATCGAGGACGACGAGCGTCACGCCGCCGAGGAGCGCGCCCGTCAACTCAGTATGTTGCCGCCTCCCGGCAGCGCCAGCATGGCCATCGACGCACCACCGCCAAGCAAGCAAAACGTCACCCTGGAGGACGTCTTTAAGGGCAAGGCCGACTTGGACGAGCTCGTGCAGGATCGTTTGGGCGTAGAGCGGATTAAAAAAGAAAGCGACAAGGGGCTTGACACGGAAAGCACCGCCGGGGAAGTACGAGACGAGCAGGTAGCGAAGGAGGAGGCTCCCGAGAGAGAGGCTGCCGAAAAGCCCCGAGAGAAAAGGCACGCTAAAAACGACGAGAAGTGAGAAAACCGTGGATACCAGGAAAATCGAAGAGGGAGTACGGCTGATTCTTGAAGGCATCGGCGAGAACCTCGATCGTGAGGGGCTCTTGGATACACCCGGCCGGGTTGCCAGGATGTATGAGGAGGTTTGCGCGGGAATCGGCAAAACCCCCGAAGGTCTGTTTGAGAAGAGCTTCGGGGAAGATCACCAGGAACTGGTGCTGGTGAAGGATATCCCGTTCTACTCATTGTGCGAGCATCACCTGGCACCGTTTTTCGGGCTTGCACACGTGGGCTACATCCCCGGACGCGATGGACGTGTGTGCGGTATATCCAAACTGGCGCGACTGGTGGATCTGTATGCCCGGCGCCTGCAGGTGCAGGAGCGCCTGACCTCGCAGGTGGCGGAAACTCTCGTCGAGCAATTGAGTCCGCGCGGCGCAATCGTGGTCATCGAAGCGGAGCATCTCTGTATGTCGATGCGCGGTGTTAAAAAACCCGGCGCCCGAACAACCACCTCGGCGGTTCGCGGTGTTTTCGAAACCTCGCAAAAAAGCAGGGAAGAAGCGCTTTCCCTGGTCTTCAGGTAAAGCATACAAGCATAAGGAATCCGTGAATGGGAATATGGCGTTGCGCGAACTTTGAATTCGATTTGAGTAGGCCCCTGATAATGGGTATCGTCAACGTAACGCCCGACTCATTTTCGGACGGCGGCGATTTCTTTTCTGCGGACATCGCCTATGCGCACGCCCGTGAGCTCATAGAACAGGGTGCCGATCTCATCGATGTCGGCGGTGAATCCACCCGACCCGGTTCGGACGAGGTTTCCTGCGAGGAGGAGTCGGCGCGGGTGCTGCCGGTTGTTTCGCGTCTGGCCCAAGAGGGCGTCGCCGTGTCCATCGATACCCGCCACGCCTCCGTCGCCCGTGCCTGCGTGGAGGCGGGTGCCGTGGTTATCAACGACGTATCGGGGTTTCGCGACGCTGCTATGGTGGAAGTGGCCGCAGGCACCGATGCGGGCTTGATCGTCATGCATATGGCGGGTCGCCCCAAAGACATGCAAAGTGACCCGTTTTACGAGAACGTTGTGGAGGAAGTCGGGCAGTACCTGCTCGGGCAGGCGAGGGTGCTGGAAGCCGCAGGGGTGCTAAGCGAACGGATCGCGATCGATCCCGGTCCCGGATTCGGAAAGAACTTCGAGCACAATCGGGCGCTGCTGAAAGCGACGGATCATTTGAGTGCTTTGGGGTATCCGTTGGTTGCCGCCTGGTCGCGTAAGAGCTTCGTCGGGCAACTCACCGGCACGCAGGAGCCCAAGCAACGCATAGCCGCCTCCGTGGCTACAGCGGTTTACGGCGCGACCTGCGGAGCGCGGATATTGAGGGTGCATGACGTGGCGGCCACCAAGGAGGCGCTGGCGGTTTTCGAGGCGACCGACATGTTTGACCGTAGCGCCATAATCGGGCTCGGAGCCAATATGGGTGACGCCGAGGCGACGCTTAAAGCCGCTATGGCTCGGATCGCCGCGCTCGACGAGGTGACGGTGGAGCGCGAGAGCGGCATTTACGTGTCCGAACCCGCCTATCGCGAGGAGCAGCAACGGTTTCACAATGCCGTTATGCGGGTTAAGACCACGTTGGAGCCGCTTGCCCTGCTTGGGGTCTTGCGGCAAATCGAAGACGAGTTCGGTAGAGTGCGCGATGAAGTCAACGGTCCACGGGTGCTCGACCTTGACATCATCGATTACGAAGGTGTGAAAAGTGACGATCCGGCATTGCTTTTGCCGCACCCTCTGGCTTCGGAGCGCGATTTCGTGGTTACGCCGCTTCTGGAGATCGCACCCGGTTATGTGCTGGCCGACGGTACGCCGGTGGATCGTGCGAACGTGACGGTCGGTCGGGTTGTTATCGGAGACGGTGACGTATCCGCCGAACGGCCGGACTCCCGCCATGCGCACACCGGCAAACTCTCGATCTGTGCCACCCCCATCGGCAACCTGGGCGATATCACCAAACGGGTGATCGAGGCGCTGAAAAACGCCGACCGCATCCTGGCCGAGGATACGCGTGTAACGCGCAGGCTGCTCAGTCACCTGAACATTCGTGCCGATAAACTGGAGCGTTGCGACGAGAACCGCATCAGGCAGCTCACCCCGGCCATACTGGAGGCGATGCAGTGCGGAGAGCGGGTCGCACTGGTATCCGATGCCGGCATGCCGGGCATCGCCGATCCGGGCAGCTTCCTCATCGATGCCGCCATCAAAGCCGGCTGCATGGTCGAGGTGCTGCCGGGGGCCAGTGCGGTACTCACCGCGGTGGTTGCAAGCGGGCTTTTTGCATCGGAGTCTTCGTCCACCCCGGCCTTTTATTTCGGCGGCTTTCTACCGCGCAAAAAATCGCAGATCGCCGCAACGCTCGAACAGCTCGCCGGTCTCAACGCACTTTTGGTCTTCTTCGAGTCGCCGCACCGGGTGCTTGCAACGCTGGAGATCATCGCCGAGGCGCTTCCCGGGCGCGAAGTCGCCTTAACACGGGAACTCACCAAATTACACGAGGAGATACTTCGCGACAAGGCGGAGATACTCGTACGTGAGCTCGAGCAAAGAGCGGAATCCAACCGTCCGATCAAGGGCGAGATCGTCCTCGTCATCGCTTCGCCGACGCCGGAAGTCGCCAAGCGAATCCATTGCGACAAATACGCCCAAAGGGCCGGAAAAGCCCATCGCCAAGCTTGACGCTCACTTGATGAATATTCTCAATATTAATTATAAATGAGTATAAAATACCAAAATTTGATGTATAATGGCAACTCTATGCGTGTGTAGCAAGGGAGGGTAACAGCTCCCGAGGGTAAGGGTCAAACACAACAGATAGGGTTATTCCGATATGCTTGATGAGAACAGCGACTGTGAATCCGAGGATTTGCAGGGGGGAGTGCAAGGCAAGACTGGATGTTGCGGGCGTCACGAGGTGCTGCTCGGTGTCATCAACAATGTGGCCGAGGTGATGCTTGCGTCCGACTCGTCCAACCTCGACGAGTCGGTGAAGGCTGCCTCCAAGGCTTTGGCTGATGTTTTGTGTGTCGATCGCGTCAATATTTGGCGCAACGATTATATCAATGGCGACCTCGTGTACATCCAGGAGTATCATTGGCTCTCGGATAACTGTGTTTCCGCACAATCCGTAATGCTCAAGGAGAGCTTCTCCTATCGCGAAACAGCACCCGAATGGCCGGAACACCTTAAAAAGGGCGGCATCATCAACGGTCCTTTCAGCGAGCTCGATGAGCGGGGGCAAAACCAGCTGTATCCCTATGATGTCAAGTCCATACTGGTGATACCGGCGTTCGTCCACGGTAAGTTGTGGGGCTTCGTCAGCTTCGACGACCTGCGCGAATCGCGAAGCTTCGACGACGACGATGTCAGCCTGATCAGGTCGGGTGCCCTGATGATCGCCACCGCCATCGACCGCAATGTGGCCCTGGAATCAGCCATCAAAGCCAGCCAGGCCAAAAGTCAGTTTCTCTCCAACATGAGTCACGAGATCCGCACGCCCTTAAACACCATCATCGGCATGACCACCATCGGCCTCAATACCCCCGAGCCGGAAAAGAAGGACGACTCGTTTAAAAAGATTCTCGGCGCCTCCCAGCACCTGCTGGCCGTCATCAACGACATTTTGGACATGTCCAAAATCGAGGCCAACAAAATTGAGCTCTCCCCCACCAATTTCAGCTTTGAAAAGATGCTTCAGCAGACCGTCAACGT
>DOMT01000191.1:10055-17051 GCA_003509825.1 Coriobacteriia bacterium | reverse complement strand
CACCGGCGGCTGATGAGGGCCGTTTGCGCCATCTTTGCTTCCCCCGTTTCGTCCCGACGGGTCGCACCGGGTGTTATTTGATAGAATCCATCTAGAGAAGCACCGATTCAGCCAACGTATGGGCAATGAATCGGCGCCTCTTCGGGAAAAGAGAGGAACGGGTCGAGGCAGTGCCTTGCCCGGATGGTTTTGGGACGAGCGTGGACGAGTTANNCCCTCTGAGGGCGTCGACGAAACGACCGACGAGGCGAATACGACCCCGGTGGATCCGGGACGTCCGATGGATGGCAGGAAGCTGCCCCTCCCCGTGAGGATATTCGGCGTGCTCTGCGTAGTGGCGAGCGCTGCATTCATCGTGCTCATCATCCTGGTTGCTCCCCGGGCCGCAAACTACCTGAGCCAAGATGCCGACCTCAGCGCATCGATCACCGTCACGATCCTCTTCATCATGTTGTTCGTCTGCCTTTTCGGCCTTGTGGCGCTGCCCCTGGTTTTGGGCATCATGCTGTTTCGCGGCAGGAGACGATTCGCGGCGAATCTGACCACCGCGCTCATGGCGCTCACCGCCACCACGGCACTTTGTGACATACTACTCAACGGCCTCGTCGTGAACGACATCTTTTACGCGCTCATACTCGCCCTGCTGTTCTTTATATCCGGCTACATCGACCCCTCGTTGGCCGGCGAGCGACAGCTCCAACGCAGGCTGCGCCTGATGGAGGATCGCAGCCTGGAGGAGCTCGGCGAGATGGAGGGGCGTGATCTTACGGGCAAAGGCTACGTGGAGTTGAACTTCTTCAACCTCTTTTGGGTGTTTATCATATGCTGTGTGATCGGTGTGTTCATAGAAACCATCTACTGCTTCTTTATAAACGGAGAGTTGCAGGATCGTGCCGGGTTGTTGTTCGGCCCGTTTTCGCCGATTTACGGCTTCGGCGGTTTGCTGCTTACCCTAACGCTCAATCGCTTCTATAAAAGTAACCTGCCGATCATTTTTTTGGTAAGCGCCTTTATCGGCGGTTCCTTCGAATACCTCACCAGCTGGTTCATGCAAACCGCCTTCGGTATCATCGCTTGGGATTACTCGGGAACATGGCTTTCCATCGACGGTCGTACCAACGGCGTATACATGATCATGTGGGGTCTTCTGGGAGTGTTTTGGATTAAGCTGCTGGTGCCGGGCACACTCAAGCTGATAGTGAAGATTCCCTGGCAGCTGCGCTATACGGCAACGGCCGTGGGCACCGTGTTCATCGCCGTCAATATCGCCATGACCCTGATCGCCTTCGACTGCTGGTTTGAGCGCAAATCGGGCAACGCCGGTGATGTTGCCATCCAGCAATTCTTCAACGATAACTTCGACGACAAGTGGATGCAAAACCGCTTTCAGAACATGTCGCTTTATCCGGAAGACGCCCTGCGCTCCCAATAGAGCTGCCTGGATGTTCAACATCACCACCTTCCACCTTCCGAAAACGACAATTCGCCTAACAACAGTCCGTTCACAGGGCAATTCACGCCATTATCACGCGATAAGATAAAAGTTCCCTGTATGATACTCCCCACAAAACTGAAACGTTCGGTAACCAATGTAGATTGGGGGATGTTTTGGATACAGTTAACTTATCCAACGTCACAAACGCACAGTTTGAGGCGGTCGAGCGGATCGGCAAGGAAGCCGGTGTCGATTACGACGACTGCTATCAGTGCGGCAAATGCACGGCGGGGTGTCCGATGGCGCATGCGATGGACTATGCGCCGCGACAGATAATCCGGCTACTTCAATTGGGCCTTGTAGAAGAGGCGCTGGCTGCAAAAACCCCCTGGATCTGTGCGCACTGTATGGTGTGCTCGGCGCGGTGTCCGCAAGGGGTGGATATCACCGCCACCATGCTCGCGGTTAGACGCGAGTCCAAGCGCAGAGGGCTTAAGCCCGCGCGCGAAACCGACATTTTCGACGACGCCTTTATCGGCAACGTACGCAGTTTCGGCAAGTCCAATGAAGCCATCTTGGCGGCCAAGTACAATCTGCTGTCGGGGCACCTCATGCAAGACATGCTCAACGCCCCCAAGATGGCCATGCGCGGCATGATCGGGCCTAAGATCCACAGCGTCAAGGATAAGGACGCCGTTAAGTGTCTGGTCGATAAGGCTTTAAACAAGGGCGGTGAATAACGATGGCGCAAACACAACGTTTTGCCTATTTCCCCGGATGTTCGGCCGACTCCACCGGTATCTCATTTACCAAATCCGCCGAGTACGTGACCAAGCGCATCGGCATCGAGTTGGTGGAGATTCCCGATTGGTGCTGCTGTGGCACATCGGCGGCATTGGTAACCGATGGTAATCTGGCCGTCGCCCTGCCGGCCCGCTCTCTGGCGCTGGCGGAACAGATGGATCCGACGATGGACGTAGCCACCGGTTGTGCGGGTTGCTTCAACTCGCTTAAATCGGCACGTTATTTTGCGACACGAAGCGAAGAAAACCGTAAACACGTCGAGGATCTCATCGAGATGCCTTACTCGGGCAAAGCCGACGTCTTCAGCTTTCTGGAGATCATGGCTCGGCCCGAGAACCATGAAGCGATCAAGAACAACATGGTCACCAGCCTGCACGGGCTCAAGGTCGCCAGCTATTACGGCTGCGCGTTGGTGCGCCCCGCCAAGGTGTGCAACTTCGACGATACCGAAAATCCCCGCAGCATGGACGATTTGATGGAGCTCGCGGGTGCCGAGGCCGTGGATTGGGGTTTTAAGGTGGAGTGCTGCGGTGGCTCGCACAACATCAGCGACCCACACGCCGCCAAGAAGCTCACCGAGCGTATCTACGAGGACGCGATTATAAACGGCGCCGAGGCAATCGCGGTGGCCTGTCCGCTCTGCTTTCTCAATCTGGACATGCGCGAAAAAGAGCTCAACGCCAAACGATTGCAGGAGGGCAAGAGCCAATTTGCCATCCCCACCTATTACTTCACCGAGCTCTTGGGCATGGTGATGGGGGGCAGCTTCAAGGATTTGGGAGTGAATCTTCACTTCTGGTCTGCCGAGGATGTTGCCAAGCAGGCGCTGAGCGCCAAGCCGCAACCCGAGGAGGCAGCGCCGAAAAAGAAAGCCGCTNNCCGCAACGGCATCTGCCGCAAAAGCGGTTTCGACCGAAAACAAAGACACAGCCGAGGAGGTGGGTAAATGAGCCGAGTAGGTGTGTTCGTCTGCCATTGCGGCAGCAATATCGCCGGTACGGTGGATGTGGAGCGCGTCGCCGAAGAGGCGGGTAAGCTCCCCGGAGTCGTGCTTGCCACCACCAATAAGTACATGTGTTCCGCTCCCGGTCAGCAGGCCGTGAAGGATGCCATCGTTGAGCATGGGCTCGACCGCATCGTCATCGCATCGTGTTCGCCGCGCATGCACGAGGCAACCTTCCGCAAGATGCTCGCCGGCACCGATATCAACCCCTATATGCTTGAGATCGCCAACGTGCGTGAGCAGTGCTCATGGGTGCACAAGGAAAAGGAAGTCGGTACGCCTAAAGCCGTTGATTTGGTGAAGATGGCGGTCGCAAAGGTCAACTACGACGCGCCGCTCACCACCACCACCATCCCCGTGAACAAACGCGCATTGATTATCGGCGGCGGCATCGCGGGTATGCAGGCGGCGCTCGACATCGCCGATGCCGGCTACCCGGTAACGATCGTGGAGAAGGAGCCTTCCCTCGGCGGCAAGATGGTTATGCTCGACAAGACCTTTCCGACCATGGACTGCTCCGCCTGTATCTGCACGCCTAAGATGACCGACGTGGGAGCGCACCCCAATATCACCATCAAGACATTGGCCGAGGTGGAAAGCGTCGGCGGTTACGTGGGTAACTTCGAGGTCACCATCCGCGAAAAGGCCAAGTACGTCGATTACGACAGCTGTACCGGCTGTGGGCTGTGTGAGACCAAGTGTCCGCAGAAGGTGGAAAGCGAGTTCGACCAAGGTTTGGCGCAGCGTCGTGCGATCTACAGGCCCTTCGCACAGGCCGTGCCCGCGAAGCCCTCGATCGATGCCGCGCACTGCCGCAAGCTCGTCGACGGCAAATGTGGTGTTTGCGAGAAGCTCTGCCCCTGCGGCTCCATCAAGTTCGACGACGTGGACAAGGTGAGCACCGAGACCTACGGTGCGATCATCGTCGCCACGGGCTATCAGCTCATCGACTGGACCAAGATCTACGGCGAGTACGGTGGCGGCCGCTACAAAGACGTTATCTCCGGGCTGCAATTCGAACGCCTGGTCAACGCCTCCGGACCCACCGAGGGCCACATCCAGCGCCCCTCCGACAACACCGAGCCCAAGACCCTGGTTATCATCAAGTGCGTGGGATCGCGTGATCCCGAAAAGGGTAAGAGTTACTGCTCACGTGCCTGCTGCATGTATTCCGCCAAGCACGCGCATCAATATCTCGACAAGGTCAAGGACGGTCGTTGCTACGTCTTTTATATGGACGTGCGTGCGGCGGGTAAGGGTTACGACGAGTTTTACATGAACACCCAGCACGACGGCGCGCGTTATGTGCGCGGGCGTGTGTCCAAGATATACAACCAAAACGGCAAGCTGATCTGCCAGGGTGAGGATACGCTGCTCGGTTCGCAGGTCGTGGTGGAGGCCGACATGGTGGTCGTGGAAACCGCGATGGTGCCGGCCGATGATGCCAACCGCATCGGCAGTATGCTCGGTATCACCCGCGACAAGGATCTGTGGCTCTCCGAGGCCCATCCCAAGCTGCGGCCGGTAGAGACCAACTCCGGCGGTATCTACCTGGCGGGTACCTGTCAGGGACCCAAAGACATTCCCGATTCCGTGGCCCAGGCTTCGGCCGCAGCCATGAAGGTTGCGATCCTGTTCAGCAAAGACGAGTTGGAATCCAACGCCATGATCGCCCACTCCACAACCTCGCTGTGTAACGGCTGCGGTGCCTGCGTCTCGATCTGCCCCTACACCGCCATCACGTTGGAGGAAATCACCGTGCGCGAGAACTCGCGTATGGTCACCCGACCGGTGTCCAAGGTCAACCCGGGACTTTGCCAGGGTTGCGGTGCCTGCACCGTGGCCTGTCGTCCGGGCGCGATGGATCTTCGTGGATTTACCGATGAGCAGATCATGAAGGAGGTGGCGGCCTTATGTCAGTGGTAAACGAGGCGCAGACCGGCGTTGCTGCCGGCACAGAGACGTTCGAGCCCAAGATTTTGGCGTTCGCCTGTCATTGGTGTACCTATTCGGGTGCCGACCTTGCAGGGCTCAATCGTATGAATTACCCGGCTAACGTGCGTGTTTTGCGCGTGCCGTGTTCGGGTCGTGTGAACCCGCAGTACATCCTTACAGCGCTCAATCAGGGTGTGGACGGGGTGCTGGTGTGCGGATGTCATCCGGGCGACTGCCATTATGTTTCGGGCAACTACTACGCCAAACGTCGCCTGATGGCTTTCAGGCGTATGCTGCAATACACGGGCTTGGAGCCCGAGCGTTTTCAGGTCCGCTGGATTTCGGGTTCGGAGGCGGGCAAGTTCCGCGATACGGTGACTTCGGTCGTGGAGCAGATCCGTGCCATCGGCCCCTACACCCCCGACCCCGCCCTGGCGGCGCTGATCGATAAAGGCACCGATGCGCAAAACCCGATTCTGCCCGAGAGTGTTGCAGCGGGCGAAGGCGGTGATGCTTCATGACAGTCTTGCAGGAAGCCATCCGTAAACGTGCTGCCGAGCTGCTTGAAGCGGGCGAGGTTGTGAGAGTCATCGCCTGGGGAAGCGGGCGTTTCGCCAACCAGACCTCGCCGCTGTTCGTGTCCGCCGCTGCAGATGCGGAAAAGATCGTCTTCAACGATTACTGCGTTAACACGCTGGCAAAATATGCGCTGAACGAGAAGGTCGACGGTAAGATCGCCGTCTGTGTGCGTGGTTGTGACGCGCGCGCCATCAACCGTATGATCGCCGATAATCAGATGACCCGCGATGAGGTTTACCTTTTAGGTGTGCCTTGTTCGGGCATGAAGGATCGTGCAACCGACGAGGTTTTGCCAAAGTGTCTCACCTGCACACATCGCAACCCCGTCGTCTACGACGAGTTACTCGGGGAAGCGGTTGCCGAGCCGGCCGAGGAAGAGGTCAGCGGACTACGTTACTCCGGGATCGAGGCCGTCGAGGCCATGGATCGCGAGCAGCGCCTGGAGTACTTCAACGAGGTCTTCAACAGCTGTATTCGCTGTTATGCCTGTCGTGAGGTCTGTCCGGTTTGCACCTGCCGCGAGTGCTTCGTCGACCAGTTGCGCGCCGGTTGGCAGGGCAAGCAAAACAACCTCAACGAGAACCGTTTTTACAATTTGATCCGCGTCTTTCACATCGGAGATCGCTGTATCGAATGCGGAGAGTGTGCACGCGTGTGCCCGATGGGACTGCCGCTGATGGAGCTCAACCGCAAGTGGATCAAGGATTTGGATGAACTGTTCGCCGCAGGCGAAGAGGGGCTGACCGACGAGTTGGACAATACGCTCGGTCGTTATAAAACCGACGATATCGAAGAGTTTATGTAGGAGGTGTGTGATGCTGTTGAAAAAAGAACGCTTGGACGATCTGCTTGCTGAGATCGCCAAGGCGGCCAGGGTCTATGTGCCCGTGAACCCCGCAGCGGGGCAGCGTGCTCAGGGCAGCAGCGGTCGCGCCAAGATGACCCGGTTCGAGTTGTACAGCCCCGGCACCGTACCTGCATTCGACCTGGTAAACACGACGATGCCGCCCAAGGATATGCTGTTTCCACAAACCCAGAAAATGTATCGCTACGGCACAGACGGTGAGGGTAACGCCTATATCGACGTCATCCATGACAGCGACGATGTGGTGATTTTCGGCATGCGTTCCTGCGATGCGCGAAGCATCGAGTGCATGGACGATGTCTTTTTGGGCAGGGGATACGACGACGAGTTCTACAAGGAGCGCCGTGACCGTTTGAGCACGGTGGCTATCGGTTG
>DOMT01000191.1:0-9969 GCA_003509825.1 Coriobacteriia bacterium | reverse complement strand
CAGGCGTTGGTGGCATCTTGGCAGCAGTTTATGGAGGACGGATCCGCCGAGTCCGTGCAGGTCGGTTGCACGCTCAAGGTAAACAGCGAGGGCCTTAAAGACAAACTCGAGCTGATGTTCGAGCATCCGATCTGGGAGGAGCTCTCCAAAAAGTGNNTGCCCCACCTGCCACTGCTTCGACATCAGTCAGGAAAACAAGATGAAGGACGGGGAGCGTTTCCGCTGCTGGGACAGTTGTATGTTCTCCGCTTATACCGAAATGGCCGGCAACCACAACCCGCGTCCCACCAAGATGCCGCGTGTGCGTCAGCGCTTCATGCATAAGCTCTGCTTCTTCGAGGATCGCTACGGAAAGATGCTGTGCGTAGGCTGCGGTCGTTGTGTGGAGAAGTGTCCGGTTGCGCTCGACATCACGATGCTGATCGACGATATCCAGGCTGTGGATCTCGGTCAAGCTTTAGCGACGGAAGGAGCCTGATATGACATCGATCACCATCGATCACAACTGCGCCCGTGCCGAAGTGCCGCTCGTTCCGCTGATCTGCAAGGTCAAGGAGATCGTCCCGCAGACCTCCGACGTGGCCTCCATCCGCATCACCTCACTTGACGACACCAAACCCTTCGAAGCCAAGCCGGGACAGACCGCCATGCTGTCGGTGATTCCTTACGGCGAGTGCATGTTCGCCGTCTCCTCGCAGGGCGCAGATTACCTGGAGTTCACCGTTAAGCGTGTGGGCTATGTGACCGAGCAACTGCATGCGCTGCAGGCAGGCGACCAGGTGGGTCTGCGCGGCCCCTACGGCAATTGGTTTCCGTATGAGGAGCTCAAGGGCCGCGACGTGCTCTTCGTCGGCGGTGGTATCGGTATGGCGCCGCTGCGCTCGCTGATCACTTACATGCTCGATCGCCGCAGCGACTACGGGCGCATCGATCTCGTGTACTCCGGCTCCACGCGTGACGACCTCGTTTATTACGACGACATCATCGAAAACTGGCCGAAGATCGACAACATGCACGTACACCTCAGCGTTTACAAGGGTACGCCCGATTGGGCCGGTGAGGTTTGCTATACCGCGCCGTTTTTGGAGAGCTTGGGCATCGGATCCGAAGGGCGTGTGGTGGTGCTCTGTGGCGGACCGAGTCTGTTCAAGACCTGTCTCCAAAGCCTGGTGCGCTTAGGCTTTGCCGAGAGCGATATCATCACCACCCTGGAGATGAAGATGAAGTGCGGCATCGGCAAGTGCGGGCGCTGCAACATCGGCAGTAAATACATCTGCTTGGACGGGCCGGTATTTACCATGGAGGAGCTCAAAGAGCTGCCGGGGAACGTTCACTGACGTGCCGTTTTGCCGCTCCGTTATAGATGCTTTCATCGATACAGTCTGCGATTCGGGTTGCAGACTGTATCGTTCTTTTTCCTGGCGAGAGACCTCCGACCCGTATGCCGTTTTGGTATCGGAGGTGATGTTGCAGCAGACGCAGACCGTGCGGGTCATACGGTACTTCGACGAGTGGATGCTGCGCTTTCCGACCGTGTATGCCCTGGCTGCGGCTTCGGTTGCCGACGTGCTCGAAGCCTGGCAAGGGCTCGGCTACAACCGTCGGGCGCTGGCGCTCAAACGTTGCGCCGATGAGGTGTCGCTGCGTTTGGGTGGTGTTTTGCCCGATACCGCCGCCGAACTCTGCAAGCTACCGGGCATCGGTCCCGCAACCGCCGCAGGCGTTCTCGCCTTCGCCCATAACGTGCACGACGTCTACCTGGAAACGAACGTGCGCGCGGTTTTGCTCCACGAGTTGTATCCCGAGCATGATGAGGTGGATGACCGTACGCTGCGCGAGACGCTTTCAGCAGTAANNGCTGCGCGAGACGCTTTCAGCGATAAATGAACGTGTTCGACAGCGCGGCATCGAGGCGCGGAGCTGGAACTATGCTCTGCTCGACTACGGCGCCCATCTCAAAAAGACGCTGCCCAATCCCTCCAGGCGCAGCAAGCACCACAGCAAACAATCTCCCTATGAGGGCTCCCGCCGTCAAAAGCGTGCCCGTTTACTGGAAACGCTCTTGGCCCAGGTACCTCAAAGCACCGAAGACCTGGCCCACGTCCACAGCTATGACCCCGACCTCACCGCCGATATCCTGGCAGACTTGGAGGCGGAGGGCTTTATCAAACGTGAGGACGGGTACTGGGTGGTGTAGCCCTGTCGCTTTCCTAAGCGCTTGTCAGGTCGCTTTGAATCAACTTGCGAAGTAACAAGTGGAGAACCGATGTCTTAACGGCCTGTTCCATTTCCGAAGCCGGGTGTTCAATGTTTGCAGTGACAATAAGCGGGTGTTTCGGATAAAAGGGAGAAGTGTGATGGAGCTTATGGGGTTGGATAGAGCGGTTGAGGAGAGGCGTTCCATCCGGCGTTATGTGGACAAGCCGATCGACGCGTCGGTTTTGGATGCGCTGGATGCCTATGTTGCCGAGTGCAATCGTGAGGGTGGCCTGCGCATGCAGTTGATGCGTAATGAGACCAAGGGGTTTAAAGGCATCATCGGACGGGTGAACTTTACCGGGGTGAGTAATTATTTGGCATTGGTAGGCCCCGATGACGCCGAGCTCGACGAAAAGTGCGGCTACTGGGGAGAAAAGGTGCTGCTCAGAGCAACACAACTGGGGCTTGGAAGTTGTTGGTTCGGTGGCGGTTTCAAGAAGTCGGCGATCGAGCTTGCACCCGGTGAACGCGGCGTCATCGCCATCGCACTCGGTTATCCCGCTCAAGAGGGTAGGGTGCATAAATCCAAGGATATTTCCACACTCGCTGTAGTGCAGCCGGGTAAGACTCCCGATTGGTTTGCCAGGGGAGCGCGCTACGCCCAACTGGCTCCGACGGCTCGCAACCAACAGAGCTTTCGCCTGACGCTGCTGGCAGAAGGGGATGCGGACGGTGATGTGAGTACAAGCGCCGCCGCGGATGACGTCACCGGAGGCTCCGACGGCAAGTCGCGTGTAAAAGCCGAATCTCTCGGAGGCATGCTCGCCGCACTCGATCTCGGCATCGTAAAATACCACTTCGAAGTCGGAGCAGGCATCGAAAACTTCGTCTGGGTATAGCGGCTGATTCGCGCAGGGTGATCCCGCCTATGACAAGCTGAAAGTAGATTTTGAGACCTGAAAACTTGTCATAGGCGGGAAACAGCAAGCTTTGGCGGCGAAGTGTAGCCCGATCCAAGTGTGGTGGTCGTTTAATCCAGCTGCTCTTCGATGTCGAGCTCCATCATGGCTACATTATCGCGGAGATGGCGGGCGGTGGTGCGAGAGATATTGCCCTCGGATAAGGCCTCCTCGATGGCGTCGCGCTCGTATTGCAGGGCATGCGCTTCTACCCTGAGCATGCTTTCTTCAAAATTGATACGCTGGTTTTTATCCAATTTCAGGCGGCTTAGGCGCTCGGGGTCTTCGAGGCGTGCCATACGGCGTTTGTACTCTTCGATGGCCGCTTCGATCACCGATACGGTGATGCATTCCTCGCAATCCTCGGCTTCGCCTACTGCAACCTCTCCTTTGAGTACTTCGAGCCGCCCTATGACGTACATGCAGTTGTCCCGCTGTAAATCGCGCAGAGCCATCATCGCCCTGTGTTGAACCGTCCTGCTGCCATCATCGAAGCGCTTCTTGTGCTGCCTGGCATCTTTGAACTGGTGTACCAGCTGTTTGAAGATGTTGACGATAAGCCAGCGCGTCTCGCCGTGATGTTCGCTGAGTGCCAGCATGCGACTCAGCTGATAGACGCACACCGAGCCCACGCTTGCGTTGACCTCATTGGCGTCGATGAGGGCGAGGGTGTGATCGCGTTCCCAACCGATGGTCATGCAACGCAGTTTGTCTTCGGCGGATACGCCGATATTGATGTGCTCACCTGCGGCGTTGATGCGCTCGCGATATTGGCGGATCACCCGCTCCGTTGCCTCTTTGTTCTCCTGGCCGTCTTGACGGGTGAGGTTGCGGATGACGGTACGGTAGATCCTGATGATCGCTTTAACCTCGGATTCGGGTTGTAGCGGGCGGGCGATTTTGGGAGCCACCACCGGTACCAGGAAGTTGGCGAGGAGCAGCGAGAGGATAATGACGCCCGAGGCGATGAAGAGCAACAGCTCACGCTGTGGGAAGGCCTCACCCGAGGGTAAGGTCAGCGGAATGGTAAGAAGTAGCGCCAGGGATATCGCACCCTTCACACCGGTGAGTGTGAGCACCAGCGCGTCTTTGAGGTGCGCCTTCCAATAGCCGGGCGTTTTGCGCTCGGCTTGCTTCAGTGCTTTGTTTCGCTCGCGTTTGCTGCTTTCAACCTCGTCCACAGCGCAGGTTTCACCCACTAAAATGAGATCGTTGCGGTTCATCACAAAGACCCAAACGAAGCGGATCAGCATAAGTGCCAGCAAGATGAGTACGATCGAGGAGACCAGAAGCACGTTGTCGATACCCGGCGAGTTCCAGACCGTGCTGATGACGGTAGGTAATTGGGTGCCGAGAATCAAAAATACCAGGCCGTTGAGCGAGAAGGTCAGCACGCCCCACACGCTGCCGGAGACGATCTGATGGCGCGCCGTGGTGGGCGTTTGGCGGCGCGGGGTAAACGAGTAGGCGATGCCCGCAACAACGACGGCGATGATGCCGCTGACGTGCAACATCTCGGCAGCAATAAAGACGATGAACGGGGTGAGCAGCTCGAAGAGCACGTGGAAGATGATGCCCTCGAAACCGGCGCTACGCAGCATGCGCACCACGACGTATCTCAGCAACATCAAAACCCCGCCGACCACCACACCGCCGATGAACATGAAGAGGAAGGTGAGGGCGACGTTGCCGACGAACTGCAACTGCCCCACATCGGCCGAGCCCGCAAAGGGGCCGACCAAAAACGCCGCCAGCGCGAACTGGAAGCAGACGATGGAGGAGGCGTCGTTAAACAGCGACTCGCCTTGCAGGATCGAGCGCTTCTTGGTATCGATGGTGGAACTTTCCTCCAGCGAGATCACGGCGACGGCGTCGGTGGGAGCCAGCGCGGCCGCCAAAGCGATGGCGGCGGCAAACGGAATCACATCCAGCAGGGTGTGGATGAATCCGCCGACGGCCAGACAGGTGACGACCACCAAGCCGAGTGCTAAAAGTGCGATAGGACGCCTCAGCGACCAAAGCGTGGCCCGGTCGGCCTTTTTGGCATCTTCATAAAGTAGGGGAGCGATGAACAACGCCAAAAACAGGGCGGGGTCAAGCGACATGTCGAAATGGAAAAAGGGTATCAGCGCAATGGCGATACCCAGCGCGATCTGCACCAACGGCGTGGAGATAAACGGAAAACGATGGCTGATAAGGCTCGAAAGGAGCACCGCTACCAACATCACCAATATGTATTCAAAGGAAAGCATCGGTATATTTTAATGCATAACCCGGTGGTTGCGAGTAACGGCTTGGGGACAGCTGCGGGGACAACGGGGTAACGGAAGACGGGTGGAGCGGCACTCATTCATTCCCCGCTGTCACTCCTCATATATCGGAAAGCAACCACTCGCCGACGCTATACTCACATTCTCGATTTGATACACGATGTGCAAAAGACGCTGACTAAGTTAGACTACTCTAAGCATGATTATATTCAATTTCCTGCAAAGGCGTTTTGCTACGATTTGCTTCGGTGCCGGCCTCGGCGTCAATATGGTGCAAGGGGACAAGACCCGACTGTTTGTCGGCAGGAATTCTCTGTAATATGTATGGAAGGAGTGCGCTTGATTATCGAGCCTGTTCTCATCATCGGCCTATTGCTGTTGATGCCACTTCTGGCGGCGGGTTTGCTGCTGGTCATTCGTGGCAACGGCGGACGTAAGGTCGTGGTCGTCGGCTTCGGAGTTCTGATTATGCTCGGAACCATCCTTTTGGCCGTCGGCTATTTGGTAGGGGACCCTTGGCAGGGCTCCTTCCATTATCCCCTCATCGATTATTGCCTGTTGGCCATCGATGTGGTGATCGGTCTTTATATATTGGCTAAGAGCATCAAATACAAAAAGCTGCTTGCGGGTGCTTTGGCCGTCGCCCAGATGGCGGGTATCCTCGCGTTCGAGTTTTTGATCGCGCCCGGCGTGTCGATCGCAAGCGATCTGTATATCGATGGGCTTTCGGTCATCATGGCCCTGATCATCGGTATCATCGGTAGTGGCATCTGCATCTATGCGCTCGGCTATATGAAAGATCACGAGTGTCATGCGCGTGAAGACGACCCCACCTGCAAGGACAGACGGCCGATCTTTTTCGCGTTGATGTTTTTATTCCTTGCGGCGATGTTTGCGATCGTGTTCTTTAACAATCTGGCCTGGCTGTTCTGCGCCTGGGAGATCACCACGGTTTGCTCGTTTGCGCTGATCGGTTACACGCGCACCGACGAGGCCATCGCTAACTCGTTCAGACAGATCGTCATGAACCAGCTCGGTGGCCTGGCCTTCGTGATCGCGCTGATACTGCTCGGGCTTCAGGGCATACTCGAGCTCGACGTGGTTATCTCCCACGGCAACCTCGGACTGCTCGGACTGCCGATCATTCTTTTGGCATTCGCGGGCATGACCAAGGCGGCCCAGGTGCCGTTTCAGAGTTGGCTGCTCGGTGCCATGGTGGCTCCGACGCCCACCTCCGCATTATTGCACTCCTCGACGATGGTCAAGGCCGGCGTATTCATGGTCATCAAGCTGGCTCCTGCGCTCGGCTGGAACGCCAACGGCATCGCGGTGATGCTGATCGGCGGATTCACCTTCCTGTTCTGCTCGGCCATCGCCATCTCGCAACCCAACGCCAAGCGCGTGCTGGCGTATTCCACCGTCGCCAACCTCGGTCTTATCGTGGCCTGCGCCGGCGTGGGTACACCCGAGGCGGTATGGGCGGCCATCTTCCTTTTGATATTTCACGCCGTGGCCAAGTCGCTGCTCTTTCTTTGCGTGGGAACCGCCGAGCACAACATCGGTAGCCGCGACATCGAGGAGATGGACAACCTCTTCATACGTATGCCCAAGCTCGCCATGCTTATGGCGCTCGGCATCCTGACGATGTTCATCGCGCCCTTCGGCATGCTTATCTCCAAATGGGCGACGATCGTGTCGCTGGTGGAAACCGGTAACGCCGTATTGTTGATCATCTTGGCCTTCGGCTCGGCGGTGACCTTCATGTTTTGGGCCAAATGGCTCGGCAAGATGCTCGCCGTGGCCGGCAGCCAGAGCAACGTGGAGACCGCGGTGCATAGAAGCGAGTGGTCCACCATCGGTTTGATGGCCGTGTTGGTCATCGGCTTGAGCGTGGGATTCCCGTTTGTCTCGGAAATGGTGGTCGTGCCCTATCTGGCCTGCATATGGAACGTAACCGGGCTCGATGTCATCAGCTTCGACAATCTGTTGATCATGGCGATCATCGTACTCGCCGTCGTGCTGTCGTTTTTGGTATTCGTGTGGAGAAGCAAGAAGCGCACGGCTCCGATCTATCTCTCCGGTGTGGGTCTGGACTTCGAGGAGCGCACCTATCTCAACTCGCTTTCGCAAGAAACCAAAGCGTCCCAGCGTAACTGGTATATGGATGGATGGTTCTCGGAGCAATCCATGACCCCCCTGGCCAACACCTGCTGTATCGCCGTGCTCGTCTTCGGCATGACCTTATCCCTGTTGTCTCTCGGGGGGTGGTCGCTGTGACGATACTCACTTTCATCATCGCTTTGGTGGCCTTTACGGTTTTAGCCCCGTTTATCGGCGGGCTTATCGCCGGTACCGACCGCATCATCTCCGCCCGACTGCAAGGTAGGGTGGGCCCTCCCTTGCTCCAGCCGTTTTACGATGTGCAGAAGCTGTTTGCAAAAGACGATTCGGTTACCCATAGCTTTCAGGGATTCTACGTGTTTCTCTCCCTGGTGTTTACGGTACTGGCCGGCGCCTTCTTCTTTGCCGGCGGCAACTTCCTGCTCGTCATCTTCATTTTGATGTTGGCCACCCTGTTCTTCATCGTGGCGGCCTACTCCACCCGTTCGCCCTTCGCCGAGATCGGTGCCGAGCGTGAGATCGTGCAGGTCATGAGTTACGAACCGATGGTCATCCTCATGGCGGTAACCTTCTTTATGGGCACGGGGGTGCTTTCGGGCGAGGCCACGTTCAACGTCGGTGCCGTCTTCAGCCTTGAGCAACCGCTGATCGTCGCGCTACCCTTCGTGTTTCTCGGTCTGTTTTTCATTCTCACCATCAAGTTGCGCAAATCACCTTTCGATCTGAGCTTCTCGCACCACGCACATCAGGAGCTGGTCAAAGGCATCTCCACCGAGATGACCGGCCGCACCCTGGGCCTCGTCGAGATCATCCACTGGTATGAGACGGTGCTGTTTCTCGGCTGGATCGGGCTGTTTTTGGTCTGGGGCAGCTGGATCGGCGTGGTTGTGGCGCTCGTGGGTATGGCGGTCATTTACCTGATCGAGATACTCATCGACAACAACTTCGCGCGCGTCAAGTGGCAATTCATGCTGATATCCAGCTGGGTAGTCACTCTGGTATGCGTTGTCCTGAACATGGTTTTCATCCAGGTAGTATTTTAGGAGGTGTGCCTGATGTCATCGACGATAAAATCTCCCTTGGCTGGTTCATTATGACGCTTCGAGTTGCAACGGTTGCGACATCGAGGTTTTGGCCTGCCTCACGCCCATGTATGATGTCGAGCGCTTCGGGATCATCAATACGGGTAACCCCAAACATGCCGACATCTTCTTGGTGACCGGTTCGGTAAACGAGCGAAACATCAAGGTCGTGCAGCAGATCTATGAGCAGATGATCGAGCCCAAGGTGGTCATCGCCTGCGGTATCTGTGCCACCACGGGCGGCATCTTCAAGGAGTGCTACAACACCTTAGGTGGCATCGACGTGGCTATTCCCGTGGATGTGTACGCCCCCGGATGCGCCATCCGCCCCGAGGCCATCATCGATGCGGTGGTAACCGGGCTCGGCATTCTCGAAGAAAAACGTGCCAAACTGGCAGAAAAGAAAGACTTGAGCGTAAAGCTGCGCGAAGACGTTACCGCCGCCGATAAAGTGGTGGACGGTACGACGATCGGCGAAGCCGCCCGCCTGGAAGCGCTGGGAAGCGAGCGTATACATGACTAACGAAAAACCACAGATATTCATCGACATAGATTGCAAGGACCTCAAGACGAAGGTCGACGAGTATGAAAACCGCGGTTGGCGTTTCGTCAACATCTGCGGCAGCACCGTGGAGGGCGGCGTGGAGCTCATCTACAGCTTTTCGGACGGGCTACCTCTGGAAAACCTGCGCTTTACAGTGCCTAACGGCAGCACGATCCCCTCGGTGTCGGGCTGTTTTCCCAACGCATTTTTCTTCGAGAACGAGACCTACGACCTGTTCGGCGTAAAGTTCTCGGGTGTTTCCATCGATTTCGACGGCAAGTTCTACAAGGTCTCGGTGCCTACGCCGATGAACCCGCAGTCAGTGCAGGCGCGTGAGTACGCGGCGCAAGCCGCCGGGGCCGGCGCCGCAGCAACTGCCGACGATGATGCGAAAGGGGGCGAGTGATCATGGGTAACAAAACCGTCATTCCCTTCGGCCCCCAGCATCCGGTGTTGCCGGAACCGCTCCATCTCGATCTGGTCATCGAGGATGAAAAGGTGCTCGAGGCCATTCCGCAGATCGGATTCATCCATCGCGGCCTCGAAAAACTGGTTTCCAAAAAAGACTTCATGCAGTTCGTGCTGGTAGCCGAGCGCATTTGCGGCATCTGTGCCTTCGGTCACAGCCTCGGGTATTCCGAGACCGTCGAAGCGCTGATGAAGATCGAGGTACCCAAGCGTGCCGAGTATCTGCGTGTGATCTGGCATGAGCTCTCCAGGATCCACAGCCATATGCTTTGGCTGGGTCTTTTGGCTGATGCCTTCGGTTACGAAAACCTCTTCATGCAGTGCTG
>DOMT01000025.1:257-3870 GCA_003509825.1 Coriobacteriia bacterium | reverse complement strand
CTAAGCTTTTTCTTTTTTCAAAACCCTGCCCGCCACGGTGATGGCCCCCACCAGCAGCAAGCCGACGACCAGCCCGAACAACGCAGAGATCAGCGTATCGGCACACCAAAGCAAAAATCCGTTGCTAATCGGGCCGGTGAGATTATGTACGACATTGGCAAAGAGCGGCAAGCCCACTTTTCCGATGTTGACGATGAGCAGATGCCCGCCGACCCACAGCATCGCGGCCACGCCCACTACGGTGAGCAAGGAGAATACGATCGGCATCAGCCTGACCAGCCCCGTGCCGATCGTGCGCAGGATGTCGCTCGCCTTCGAAACGCCTTTTTGGACCAGCCAACGACCGGCATCATCGATTTTGATGAGCAGCCCGACGGCACCGTACACCAGAACCGTCATCGCGATCGCTACGATGATGAGCATGACAAGGCGCATCCACCAGACATCGGATTCCAAAGAATCGACGGAGATCAGCATGATCTCGGCGGAAAGCACGAAGTCGGTCGTGCCCGCACCGGTGATGATCGATTTCTCATCCTGCGGCGTCCGTTCGAGTAGCTGCTCGGCCTCTGCGACGTGGTCCTTACTGTGATGCACACGATGCACGACCTTTTCTGTGCCCTCGTAGACGAGATAGCAGCCGCCGACGATCAGCGCCCAGGGAAATATCCAGGGAATGAACAGCGACAATACCATGATGGCCACAATGATGATGGCCTTGTTGACGAGCGAGCGCTTGGCGATACTCCACACCACCGGCAGCTCGCGCGCGGGAGTGATGCCCTGCACGTACTGCGGCGTGACCGCCGCATCGTCGATAACGACGGCCACGGACTTTGAAGCGGCCTTACCCGCCCCCGCCACAATATCGTCCACACTGGCCGCCGCCGCTCTACCGAGCACGGCGATATCATCGAGAAACGCAAAAAATGAACTCAAGTTCCACCAACTTACCGAAGGTTCCAGGTCTGTTTCCGTCATTATATCGCACCGCCGGAAATCAGGGCTTTCCGTGAACCGGCGGATACCTTCGATACCCGGAACAAGCGGATGTGCCCACCTTCACCCGCATGCTACAATAACGTTGAAAGGATACAATCATGATGAACCACGGTAAAGGCAAACTGAATATCTATCTCAGGAGGATGTGAGGTAGAGACGTGTCGCTGTGGTTTGTCGGCATACCGCTTCTCTTTTTTGCGGCTTTCCTACTGCTCTTCAAGGTGAACAGGACCGGGCTTGCGCCGAGCTTCATGCTTACGTTGTCCGTCTTTTCCGCTTTAGGCTTCCTGGCGCTATACCTCTATCACGAATCCAGCGTTGTCGCAGCGTGGCTGCTGGTAATCCTCTTGATCCTGATGTTTGCCACTCTTGGATTCGGCGTCTATGCCATCATCGCCTTTTTGCTCATCAATACATGGATGATACTCAAAAAGGAGACACGAACCCTCGCCCATTGCCTTACGCTGGTTCTAGCCCTGGCTCTGATCATCTATCTGATCGTAATGCGGGTTATAGAAAATGTGAACCTGCCCTTTGTCCTGGTGATTTTGGATTTCTGGGCACAGGGCTTACTGGTGTTTTACGTCATACATATCTCGCAGTTCGTCATCGCCGTCTTTTTGTGCAACCTCTCGCGCCCGCGAAGCAATCGGGACTATATCGTGATCTTGGGTGCGGGGTTGCTCGACGGTAAGGTTACTCCCCTGCTGGCGCGACGTATCGACCGGGCTATCATGTTTTACGAGCAACGAAAGCAGGTCGGCACCCCACCGAAGCTCATTATGTCGGGTGGCCAAGGCAGCGATGAGTCCCGCCCCGAGGCCGAGGCGATGGCGGAGTACGCCCGAGAGCAGGGAATCCCCGAAGAACACCTGTTGCTGGAAACCGAGTCCACAACCACGCTTGAAAACATGCGGTTCTCCAAGCGAATCATGGATGAGGATTCCCGTGGCAAAGCGTACCGGNNAGCCGGCATCTATGCGCGCCGAGCCGGTCTCAAAATGACCGGCATCGGCTCCAAAACGAAATTCTACTATCTACCGAATGCCCTACTGCGCGAATACATCGCCTACATCGTCTTATACAAAAAGCAAAACATCGCGTTTGTGGCGATCAGCCTCCTACTCTCACTCGCAAGTAGCTTTGTCTTACTGGCGCTCAGCTGATCGGAAAGCTGCTTGAGGGCACTTGGCTCCACACAAAACACCCCGTTGATCGGGGATTCGAATCCCGGTCAACGGGGTGAGCACATTTTTGGGTTTGCGATTTTTTTACCGTGCGGCGTTGCCACCCCTGCGGTTTTTTCTTCCCCTGCGGTTTGCGTCGGTGGAAGACGGACGGCCGCCCACGGAGACGGGGGTGCCGGTTTTCTTAGCGGAACCCGGTTTTTGTTTCGACGACGAACGGTTGCCGCCGATATTCAGTGCCGAACTCTTCATGCCGGGGCGCAGCCTTTGGTTTGAGGACTCCGCCGATGCGCTGCTGCGGGAACGATTCTTGCTCGGTTGCTGATTGCGAGTTCGCAAATCCTGTCGATCGGACTTCGCGGCCTGTTGTTTTTGATGGGTGGACACCGACTTGGTGTAAATCGCCTCCTTGGCCTCCGAACGAGAATTCTTACCGGTCGGCCTTCCCGAAGTGGAGGTTAAGGGACGTTGTCCCTTGTTCTCCGTGCCGGACTCATCAAGCTGCTCCGCAGTGCGATAACCCTCGGTGGGCAGCGCAGGGATCTTTTCGCCGAGCAACTTCTCGATGTCTTTAAGCAAACCTTTGGTCTCAGGGCTGACGAAGGAGATGGCATAACCCGCCTCCCCTGCACGACCGGTGCGACCGATGCGGTGGATGTAGTCCTCGGGACAATCGGGCAGATCGTAATTGATCACCTGCTCCACCTGGGAAACATCGATTCCGCGCGCCAGCACGTCGGTAGCTACGAGGATATTCGTCCTGCCCCTGGTGAAGTCGTCGAGAGCACGCTTGCGTTGCGACTGCGACTTGTCGGAGTGGATGCTGTCGACGGAAAAACCGGCGGCACGCAACTGACGGGTGCAGCTGTCGGAGCGGCTCTTGGTGCGGGTAAACACGATGCTACGATCGGCACCCTTGTCGCGCAGCAGTGCACGGAGCAGGTTTTGCTTCTCGCGATGCGCAACCGACATCACGAAATGATCGATCGTATCGGCCGTCTCGCCGCAATGGGCGATCTCCACAAAAGCCGGGTCGTTTAAGATCGGCTCGATGTTTTTCATGATCTTGCGATCGATGGTCGCCGAGAACAGCAGGGTCTGGCGCGAATCCGGCGTGGCGGCGACGATCTTTTTCATCGTCGGCCAAAAGCCCATATCGAGCATACGGTCGGCCTCGTCGAGTACCAGCACCTCCACCTCATCCAGGTGAACGACCTTGCGCTCCATCAGATCGAATAACCTGCCCGGTGTGGCAACCAGGATATCAACGCCACGTTTGAGCTTATTGATCTGCGTATTGTACGAGATACCACCGACGACGGTTAAAACGCGATGCTTGGAATTACGCGCAAACGCGAAGCAGGCCTGGTCGATCTGCATGGCGAGTTCACGGGTGGGACTGACGATAAGGGCCTTGGGGGTTA
>DOMT01000025.1:0-192 GCA_003509825.1 Coriobacteriia bacterium | reverse complement strand
GCCTGCTCCTGAACGGGAGTGGGCGCGGTAAAACCGAGTCGCTTGACAGCAGACAGGGTTGCCTCGGACAGACCGAGGTCTTCAAAAGTTGTGTTCAAAAAAATATCTCCAGAACAAATAGTAGGTTCACGTGCCGCGGCAACGTGCGGGTAGCTTTACATGAGCCCCTTTTATCTGCAGGATGAATGCGAG
>DOMT01000164.1:9600-10208 GCA_003509825.1 Coriobacteriia bacterium | reverse complement strand
CGGCTCGGGCTGCTCGGGATTTACCACCGCGGCTTCCATCCTTGAAAACGGCGGCAACGTCATCTTGTTTTCCGCCGGCACCATGGGCGTGTCGCGCGGTGGCTCCAATCACGGCATCGGCACCAAGGTGCAAAAACGCCTAGGCATCGACTACACCCCNNGCGAGAGTGCCTCGGCCCGCATGAAAAACGAGTTGGCGCACGGCAGCTATCTGCCCGACCAGCAGAAGTGGTTTAAGTGGATCAACAACAGCGCCGAGTCGATGGATTGGCTCATCGATTTGATGGAGGGCGCCGGCTACGAGGTGAGCATCGAGGTTCCCTACGTGGATCCGCAGGGCGTCTGGGATGCTCCGGCTGCCTCGCACAATTTCATCAGCGGCCCGGGCGACTTCGGTGCGGCCTTNNGCGACAGCCTCACGTCATGGAGGTGCTCGAAAAGCGCATCAACGAGCTCGGCGGTCGCATCGACTACAGCACCAAAGCCGAATACCTGGAGCGTGAAAACAACAACACCGGCCGCGTGACCTCCGTCATCGCCAGCCGCGCCGACGGTTCCTACGTGCGCTACAAGGCAAACAAAGCCATCGTTTTGGCCACCGGCGACTT
>DOMT01000164.1:0-9575 GCA_003509825.1 Coriobacteriia bacterium | reverse complement strand
AAACTACGACGCCGGATTCCAGTTCGGCGGACTGATGCCCGGCGACGGTCAGAAGATGGGCCTGTGGATCGGTGCCGCCTGGCAAAAAACCTGGCCCAACGCTCCGATGATCGACTGCCTGGGCCCCGCTCCCTACACCCAGAGTGTGGCAAACCACAGCGGCATCAACCTCAACCGTAACGGCGAGCGCTTTATGAACGAGGACACGATCTGCTCCTATGCGGCGATTTCGTTCATGCAGCAGCCGGGCATGACCATCTACTTCGTGTGGGATAGCGCGTACGCCAACTGGTTTGACGAGTGGGCGACCTTTGGCACCACCATGGCCGAGGACAACGGTCCCAAACCGCACAACGGTGCCGATGAACTGGCAAATTGGGAGAAGTCCGTGGAGGGCAACGTCTTTGTTAAAGGCAACACCATCGACGAGGTGTTAAGCCAACTCGACGGCATCGACGCCAAAACGGCCGCGGCAACCATCACACGCTACACCGGTTATGCCGAAGAGGGCGTGGACCGTGAGTACTATAAGCACAAGCAGTACCTGGCTCCGATCAAGACCGCGCCGTTTTACGGCTACAAGCTCGAGGTCTCGCCGGCGCAGTTGCTCTGCGTCACGGGCGGCCTGCGCACCAACGCCAACATGCAGGTTTGCGACGAGAACGACGAGCCGATCGAGGGTCTGTACAACGTAGGCATCATGACCGGCGACATGTACGGCAACATCTACAACTTCTCCATCCCCGGGCACAACCTGGGCGCGTGCTGCAACACCTTCCCCTATCTGCTGGGTAAAGAGTTGGCGTAAGGCAGGGGCTGAAAAGACCGGGAACGATGGTTGTTAGACCGGTTTAACAAGTTGGATTTCCGGGCTCCTGAGACCTGCAAAATTACCGGGTGTAGAACAGCTTCTACACCCGGTAATTTGTTTCCCTGCTCAGCAATATGCAGTTCTCTATCGTTTTTCCCGGAATTTATCCCTATTTTGCTCCCAGGTTCCTTACAAGACAAGTTTAACCATCTTTTAGCCTAGAATTTTACATTATCATGCATCTATAATAGGAGCATGAGGAAATCAGGGGACTCACAGAATCTGCAATTTAATCTGCTCGATCAATACTCCATCAAAGGCGTATTGATAACGGCAGGCTTTACTCTGACGATACTCGTCGAACTGCTCTACACCTGGGGCGGATGGGTATTCGGCACCGCATCTGCCGTGAGCTTTCAATCACTGCTCTTAATCTGGTCGGTGCCACACCAGATCACCAATGCCCTCGTCTTTTTGCTTTTGGCCTTTGTGGGCGGCAAACTCTACCGCAAGCACTTCTGCCAAGTCCTCGTCGTCTCAGCGGTGCTCATCGTTGGCGGTCATCTTCTTTTGGAAGTGGGTATCCCCGGCATCGATCCTACGTTCGGCTTCATCGCAGCAGCCCTGCTTATCGGGAGCGGGTGCAGCCTGATACTCGGTGCCTGGGTGGTCATCTTTGCCGGCAACACAACATCGCTCAACCGTTCGATCATCCTGGTGGCGCTCGTCATCTACGCGGTGCTTTATCTTCTCGTGAGCTATCTCCCTTCGTTCATCCTCATGCTCACTCCCCCGGTGCTGACGGTGATCGTTGTTGCCATCGCTTTGTATCTCCACCGTATCGATGCCGATCTGTCCGTAAACGCACTGGGCAACGAGGTGACCGCCGAGAGCGATACCACCCCGCGTCTGCCGGTGGCTCGCACCGTGGTACTCCTGCGGGATCCACTGTTTTGCGCCGCCTCGATCGTTTTTGCCGTGCCCATGACCCGCATCAGCGCCCTTATGGACTCCGTATCCATCGCGACGATGAATATGGTAACGGCCTTTGCAACCATTATCCTGGTGGGCACCCTGCTCATCTTTCACGTCGGCCCGGGAAAAAGCAGAACGCTCTTTCGCGACTTCGACATCCCGCAACTGGTGCGTTTCTCCCTGCCGCTGGTTGCCACCGCCCTCGTTTTGTACACCTTGTTGGGTAGCGCCCTGGCACTGCCGGTAAGCGTTGCCGTATTCGTGCTGTTTTATCTGGTATGGCTGTTGATGATCCCCACCTGTATCGAAACAGCCCGGCAGCTCGGTGTAAGCCCGCTGCTGTGCTACGGCGTGGCCGGCTTCGTTATCAACCTCCTGTTTGCCGCCTCAACCTGGCTCGCCGCCCTGCTGATCGCCGACGGCCTGGTATTCGGTGTTGCCACCATCAGCGTCTGCATGCTTTTGGTGCTCTACGTTTTGATGATGGTGCTGACCTTTAACAGAAAGTCGCTGTTCGGCGGGCTTGCCGCCAAAACGGATGATGAAGCAAACAATACGGAACGTGCGGGGAGCCCTGAACACGCCACCCCTGAAGCCCCCGGTAACCCCAAGGCTCCCGAAGCCCCACCGAGAGAGCCTGAAGCCCCTCAAGCATTTGTGGATCGCAGAAGCCCCTATCAGCCCGAAACGATTTGCATGGGGCTCGCGAAAAAACACCAACTCACTCCGCGCGAACACGACATCCTCGTGCTCCTGGCCAGCGGTAGAGACGCGCCCTACATCGCCAATCAACTCTACATCTCCAAAAACACGGTGCGCACCCACAAAAAGAGCGTCTACGTAAAGCTCAACGTGCATAGCCACCAAGAACTGCTCGACCTGCTGGAGGAGAAGCGGAACTCCCCTTACCCCTCTAAAACAGAGTAAAGGTACCGCTCCGTGTGCTCGATGCGGGTTTTCTTGAGCTCGCATTCCCAGACGGTAACCACCGTCCAACCCTCCGCCTCAAGGGCTTCGACCGCTCGTCTGTCACGTTCCACGTTATCGCGCAGCTTGGTTTCCCAAAACTCGGTATTCGTTTTGGGGTGCGCGGGTTTGCAATGGGGACAGTCGTGCCAAAAACAGCCGTTGACAAAGATAGCAACCTTTCTACCGGGATAAGCGATGTCGGGGCGCCCCTTGGCCTTCTTCCAATGGAGACGATAGCCCGGAAACCCCAGTTTACGTAGGATTTTGCGCACCACCTGCTCGGGCTTGGTGTTCGTCCCCTTGTTGGATCGCATCGATTTTCTGGTTGCCTCGGAAACCACATCGGAGCCTTTCGTATAATCCCAACAGCACGATACGGCTATTGTATCCCTTTTGTCCCTACTTCTCTGCCGAACCGCCGCTGACAGGGAGTTTCCATGTTTTGTCCAAATCGCCCCGTCTCTCTGCCAACGGTGATTTAACAGAGAGATCCCTGCGCATACACCCGCCCCACCGCCCGTACTGATAAAATGATTGTTTGCAAATAATCCGAAGGCTGGTTTTGGCGAGATCGACCTTCAGCATCAGCCTCCCGAGGAGAAACAGTGCCTGAAATCTACAAATCCATAGATCTCTTTGCCGGAATCGGGGGTATACGACTCGGTTTTGATCAGGCATTCGGCAAACAGATCGAGACGGTGTTCGTGTCGGAGTTCGACGAGGCGGCCTGCAAGACCTATGCGGCGAACTTTGAAACGCCGCAAACCCCGGACGGCGAAAGCCCTCCCCTTATCCACGGCGACATCACCAAAATCGGCGTTGAAGAAGTACCTTCTTTCGACATCTGCCTTGCGGGTTTTCCCTGCCAGGCCTTTTCCATCGCGGGCAAAAAGGGTGGCTTTGAGGATAGCTATAAGGGCATGGCCCGCGGCACATTGTTCTTCGACGTCATCCGTCTGTGCGATGTCGCCGAAAAAAGGAAACCCAAGGTCATCTTCTGCGAGAACGTAAAAGGCCTGACCATGCACGACAAGGGGCGTACGTTTTCGATCATCGAGGGCGCGCTAAAGGAGCTCGGTTACGTCGTCTACTCCTCCGTGCTCAACTCCAAAGACTTCGGCGTTCCGCAAAACAGGGAGCGCATCTACATCGTTGCCTTCAGGGAGGATATCGCGCCTGCCACCTTCAGTTTTCCCAAACCGCACAAAAAACAGCGTGTGATCAAAGACATCATGGAGAAAAGCACCCCCTCGGCGAAGTACTGGCTGTCGGAGCGCTACCTCTCCACCTTGCGCAGTCACAAAGACCGCCACAAGTCCAAGGGCAACGGCTTCGGGTATGTGGTACGCGACGTGGAGGGAACCGCCGGCGCGATCGTGTGTGGCGGCATGGGGCGCGAGCGCAACCTGATCGTCGATGAGCGCCTGGAGGACTTTACCCCCGTCACCAACATCAAGGGCGAAATCAACCGCGAGGGCATTCGCAAGATGACGCCGCGGGAGTGGGCTCGCCTTCAGGGGTATCCCGACGACTTTGTTTTGCCTCTGGCCGACACACATCTTTACAAGCAGCTGGGAAACTCGGTGAGCGTGCCCGTGATCAGGGCGATCGCCGAAAAAATCAAGGAGGCTTTAGATGAGCGAGAAGGCGTGGACGGGCAATAAAGGCGAGTGGGGCGAAGCCTACGTTTTGCTGCGCCTGCTCGGCGAGGGCACGGTTCATAATGCCGATGATGAGCTCTACCGCATCGACACGCAGTACTCGAGAATCGCCGCCATCATGCGGCAGGAAAGCAACGGCGACCTGCTGCGCTTTAGCGTGTACAGCAAAATCCCCCACGGGTCATCCGATGCCCTCATCGCGGTCGAACGTAACCGGGAGCTCATCGCAACGATTCCCGCGCTGCGCTTCAAAGAGGCCGCGGATGCCCTCTACGAGACGATCAAAGGGGAAAGCAAGGCTACCTTTCCCTCGGATGTTCAGGTTTTCCTGGAGAGTATCGGCTGCTGCCAGCTTAAGGCAGGCAGCTCGCACAAGGCCGATCTCGCCGCCCGGGTGCTGGACCACTTTACCGGGTCGATAATCGACAAGCACTACAGCATAAAATCCCTCATCGGCAGCGAACCGACCTTGGCCAACGTATCGCGCCTGACCTTCTTTGAATACGAGCTGCGAGGACTCGACGAAGCCGGGTATCGGGAGCTGGAGAGCATGCCGATGTCCGGAGGACCCTGGCTCAAAGACAAGGTAGCACGCGCCGAGCAGCTTTGCGACGCTATCGTGTTTGCCGGTGTTTCGGGCGAGGTCTTCGGCAAGAACCTCAAAACCTGCCACTACCGCTGTCCTCAGGTCATGGCCTACGCGCTGTTGTATTCCTACTCCGTCAAAGGCAAGCGCTCCCCCGACGTGCTGCATCTATTGCAAGAGCAGGATCCGGCGGGCTTTGGCCCCGACGATCTCGAGGATTACGAAATCGCCTACCGCAAGTACCTCTGGGCCGTACTCTTCGGCATGATGCCGAGCAAACGCTGGACGGACAACGAGTCGGTCGACGGCTATTTGATCGCCAAAGACGACGGCGATGTGCTCTCCTATCAGATTTCGCAACGGCGCAAGTTCGAAAACTACCTGCTCTGCCACTCCGCATTAGACACCCCCGCCCGGCGTTCAAGCACCGACGGCAGTGCCATGCAGGCCCTGGGCACGGTCATCGAGCGAAGCGGCAAATACTACCTCCGGCTCAACCTACAAGTACGCTTCAAGCAGGAAAAATACAAAGGCGATCATCCGGTGTCCGAGGAGGCGGATTACTTTTTGCTTTCTACTACTTGATCGTGAACACCTCTCCATGTGTCTCGTGACTCATCAGCTCAACCCCCGTGTCGGATGCAAGACAGAATGCCGGCCTGACACCGTTTTCATAATTCATGTCACCTGAGCCATAAGTTCCATTTGGCGCAACGCCTACGATCAGTGTCTTACTGCTGATGTTAATCGAACGCAGGCTCCATGCACACGGCATCGATTACAACGAGCTCCCGAGTTGGCAAAAACGGGGCATCGGTCTCTACTGGGTCGAATACGAAAAACAGGGCTTCAACCCGCAGAAGAACCTGACAGAAACAACCCTTCGTCGTAAGGTGCACGTAGACATGGAGCTTCCCTTAAGCAAGCGATACACGGACAAAATCGCTGCGCTGTTGTAGCCTCCGCCGGGCATCAAAAGTAGTTATACAATGAGCCCTATTTCTATGCGAGTCAAAAATTGATTTTAACTTTCCAACGGTCATCTTTGCCCATACTGAGTCTCTTTGCTATAATATGTATTTCATTTGCAATACATATTAGTAGCTAAGTCATGGCTACCTCAACGAAAGACACTCGAACGCCGGTTTCCTTTCGCATGCCTAAAAGCGAGCTCAATGCCATCGAAGAATATGCTGCATGCCATCGAATAAGTAAAAGTGACGCGCTTCTACATTACCTGCGGAAAGGCATTGATGCGGATTCGATTTTAGGATCTCAACTCAATGCTATTCAGGAGTCGCTTGAAAAGGTTTTGGATTGTGTGCAAGAGCCCTTACCGCTACCATCGATCGATGATATCTCAAAGGCGTTGACCATCGTAGCCAGCAACTATCCCGCAATCGCTCGTGGATTTCTTTTTGGATCTTACGCCAGAGGCGATGCCACAAGAAGCAGCGATATAGATTTGCGCTTGATCCTCGACGAAAAGGGTAGATTCAGCCTTTTCGACCTATCACGTTTAACGAAAGAACTGGAAAAATCCCTCGATAAAAAATTCGACATCATCACGGTAGACACTGTGGAAGATGTTGGTTTGAGGGAGTCGATAGAGAGAGAAAAGGTGCTGATTTATGAGCGCGTAGAACACTGAACTCAAGCGTATACAGGAAATATACGATATCGTCATTAAAACACTTCGCCAAATTGACGAGATAACAATGACCGAAAGTCGATTTCTCAAGCCTCTTAATGCCGAAGATGAGCTCATTGTCGAAGGTATAGAGAATAGAATTTTCCGAGCAGCGGAAGAAGGTGGGAGATTGGATGCGGCCGCAGAAACTCATGGATTCGACAGAAGAGCCATGAGCGGACTGCGCAACATACTCGCTCATGACTATGGGCAGGTTGATAGAAAGATTATCTGGAGTGTGGTCGAGAAAGACTTTCCCACACTCCTTGAATCATGCAAAAGATATTGCACTGCGTTGGGTGTTGAGCTGAATGAGTCGAGACAAAGCGAGACGACAAGAGCCTGACCCTACTGCTTGCCGGCCTTCTTGCGATCATTTGCATTGAGCAGGCGTTTGCGCAGGCGGATGCTTTTGGGGGTGATCTCCACCAGCTCGTCGTCCTCGATGTACTCCAGGGCCTCCTCCAGCGTGAAGGTGACCGGCGGGGTGAGCAAGATGCCCTTGTCGGCCGATGACGAGCGCATGTTGGTGAGCTGCTTGGCCTTGGCCACGTTAACCACCATGTCACCCTCTTTGGCGCTTTCGCCGACGATCATGCCCTCATAGCAATCCTCGCCCGGGCCGACGAACATCGTACCGCGCGTTTGCAGGGTGTCGAGCGCGTAGGCCAGGCTCTTCTCATTGGTCATGGCGATCATCGAGCCGTTTTTGCGCTTGGAGATGTCGCCGCGATAGGGGCCGTACTCCAAGAAGCGGTGGAAGAGGATCGCCTCGCCGCGAGTGGCGTTGAGCACGCGTGTGCGCAATCCCATCGTGCCGCGGGTGGGTATCTTAAACATCAGGTGGGTATGTTCTTCGCGTTGAGCCATATCTGTCATCTCGCCACCTGCCGAACCAAATACCTCAATGATCTTGCCTGCGTACTCGCTGGGAACATCCACGGTTGCCTCTTCGATCGGCNNGACCATACTCTAAGAAGCGGTGGAACAAGATCGCCTCGCCGCGTGTTGCGTTAAGTATGCGTGTGCGAAGTCCCATTGTGCCGCGTGTAGGAATCTTAAACATCAGGTGGGTGTGCTCCTCGCGCTGGGCCATGTCAACCATCTCGCCTCCGGCCGAGCCGAAGACCTCGATGACCTTACCTGCGTATTCGCTGGGCACGTCGACGGTCGCTTCTTCCATCGGCTCCGTTTTGTGGCCCGCTTCATCCTTACGGAAAAGCACGCGCGGACGCCCGACCTGAAACTCGAAGCCCTCGCGGCGCATGGTCTCCATCAGCACGCTGAGGTGCAACACACCGCGGCCCGAAACCTCCACACCGTTACCGCCGTCCAGCTGGTTGATCTGCATCGAGATGTTGGATTTGGCCTCTTTGGCCAAACGCTCGTTGATCTGACGCGCGCCGACGATCTTGCCCTCCTTGCCCACATAGGGGCTGGTGGACGCCTGAAACACAACCGACATCGTGGGTTCTTCCACCTTGATGGGCTCGAGTTCGAGCGGGTGGTCGTGGCAGGTGAGCATATCGCCGATGTCGGCGTCTTCGATACCTACGACCGCCGCGATGTCGCCGGCGTGAACCTCGTTGACCTCCACACGTCCGAGCTGCTCAAAGGTGAAGAGCTGCTTGATCTTGGCACTGTAGCGCGTACCGTTGTTTTTGATCACCAGCACACTGTCGTCTTTTTGCAGCGTGCCCGAGAAGATGCGGCCGATGCCGATACGACCCACGTACTCCGAGTGATCGATGGTGCACACCTGCAGGGCCACGGGGCCGGTGGGATTTACGTCGGGTTTGGGCACGTATTTGATGATGGTGTCGAGCAGCGGAATCATGTCGTTGTTATCGTCGTCCGCCTCGTAGCGTGCGTATCCGTTGACCGCCGAAGCGTAAACAACGGGAAACTCCAGCTGCTCGTCGGTGGCCTCCAGCTCGAGCATCAGCTCGAAGACGGCGTCGAGCACCTCGTGCGGGCGAGCACCCGGGCGGTCGATCTTGTTGACTACAACGATGGGCTTGAGTCCAAGCTCCAGGGCGTGACGCAGCACAAAGCGGGTCTGCGGCATCGGCCCTTCGAAGGCGTCCACGATCAAGAGTACGCCGTCGGCCATCTTGAGTACGCGCTCCACCTCGCCACCGAAGTCGGCGTGGCCTGGCGTGTCGATGACGTTGATTTTGATGTCGTTGTATTTGATGGCGATGTTTTTAGCCAAGATGGTGATGCCGCGCTCGCGCTCCTGATCGTTGGAGTCGAGCACACGCTCCTCCACCTGCTGGTTTTCGCGGAATACTCCCGTCGAATGCAAAAGCCTGTCGACCAGCGTGGTTTTGCCATGGTCGACATGGGCGATTATCGCAATGTTGCGCACTTTTTCCTGCTGCATTGGTTTGTTCTCCTGAATCTTTGAGTCCCCCGACACCTTGCGAGCGCTCTCGTTTAAACCATTTACCTCGGGAGCAAAGTGCCATATAACGTGCACCTGCGGCTCCCAAAGCCTTGTGCATTATAAGGCTTTTAAGCGATTTGTGCCGTTCGCGTTGCAAGACCGNNCCGAAAACTCGGAGGCTTGATCTCAATTGAAACTCCCGCTGTATAACGGACAGGCGATAATCCGTTTTCAGCGGTGTGTTACGAAGGTCGATGATGATGTTCGCCGACTGCTTCGATGCCCTCTTGATACAGTTTTGGATAATTCCCTTGCTTTCACCGAAGGGACACTTCATCTCATAGGAAATATGAAGTTTTATAAATCGCCCGCTTTGTCGCCTTTACAACGAACACGCCGGCCATCCCCTATAGATTGTCGAGTTTTTCCTCGCACTCTCTGCGGGCGGCGTCTACTTTTTTGAGGTTTTCGCGGATGACTTTGATGTTTCCTTG
>DOMT01000221.1:9437-10538 GCA_003509825.1 Coriobacteriia bacterium | reverse complement strand
GATGCTCAACATGGGCTTTATCGAAGATATCGAGACGATCTTGACCCAGCTGCCCGAAGATCGACAGACAATACTGTTTTCTGCAACTATGTCGCCCGCGCTTTTAAAGATATCCAACACATTTTTGGTCGAGCCTGAGACGGTTGACGTGATGTCCGGAGAAGAAAACCAAGCTGACATCGAGCAAACGTATTTTCAGATCTCTCAGGGCAGCAAAAAAGATGTACTGACGCTTTTGATGCATGCCAACGGGCAGCGGTCCATAATTTTTTGTAATACCAAGCTCATGGTTGACGAGTTGGCAGACCTGCTCGGAAAGCAGGGATTTAAAGCCGCGGGCCTCCATGGAGATATGTCGCAGGAAGCCAGAAGCAAGGTTATGAAGGGCTTCCGTAACGGGGACATACACGCTCTGGTGGCAACCGATGTAGCGGCTTANNTGGCATAGACGTTGATGATGTTGCCGTTGTGATCAATTACGATCTTCCACAGAGCTTTGAATATTATGTTCATCGAATCGGACGTACCGGGCGTGCGGGAAACCGTGGGGTATCGCAGACCTTGATCTGCACGGGCAAACAATATGATACGTTGCGCTCGCTGATGAAGTTCACCGGTGTGCCTATCCAAGAGCGCAAACTTCCTGCCAGTGAAGAGATTATGGAAAAAGCCGTGCAGCGTACGGCGCTCAAGGCTCAACGACACGCAAAAGCCCGGCCCGGAAAAACCGCGCATAAGCTTGTGGAGCATCTGCTGAAAGACGATACCTTCGATGGCTCGGTTGAGCAGGTTGCCGTGGTTTTGGCGGAAATGATCATGGGTGGCGACGAGCAATTCGAGCGCCTACGGGGTATAGCGGAGTTCAAGCGAACGCCGGGCAGGAAGAATTCTTCAAGAAACAGCGGCGGCCATGCCGGTAGGAAGCATAAGCCCNNTCCTCAGGCAATCGTAGCGGCCTGGAAAAACAAGGCGGCCAAGGCAAGCGTAAGTCTTCAGGCGGAAACGACGCAAAAGACCCGAGGCAAAATAAGCGGCAACGCAGCAGGGCCGGCAGAGCGTAGGTGATTTCGAGGCGGCGCAATGCGCGTGGAGCTGAGTGGG
>DOMT01000221.1:0-9371 GCA_003509825.1 Coriobacteriia bacterium | reverse complement strand
TGCCAATTCCGCCACGCCCGCACGACGGTAGACATTATACCGTTATCCATCTTGTTTGAGGCGCGTTCTTGCAGGAATCGATTTATTGTTGACGGCCTGTTTCGGCGCCTCGGCAAACGGAGTGCTGTGCTATGCTTTACGATCAGATTCAGGCACGATGGAAGGGGCTGTTATGAACGAAGTGTTACGTGTGATATCCGAGCGCTACAGCTGTCGTAGTTACACCGGCGAACCTGTCGAGCACGAAAAGCTGGAGGCCATCGCCCTGGCCGGCATCCAGGCACCGAGTGCCGTCAACTCCCAACGATGGCGGATCGTCGTCATCACCGACAAACGGTTGATCGAAGAGCTGGATGGCGCATCTCTCGAATATCTGAGGAACTCGGATGATTCCGCAGCTTACGAGCGCATCATGTCGCGGGGCGGCAAATCCTTCTACAACGCCCCCGTGATGTTTTTGGTGTTGACGCAACCGGGCGGGCACTTCAATCCCGAGCTGGACTGTGGGATCGTCGTTGAGAATATGGCTTTGGCGGCCACTTCACTCGGCTTGGGAAGCTGTATCAATGCGATGTGCGGCTTTGCCGTTGCGGCACNNACTCGATACCGGCGCACTCGCCGCCTTCAAAGAGCGGGTAAATTGGCCGCAGGGTTGGGAGTTCGCAATCGGTTTGCTGGTGGGCTATCCGGCAGATGCTCCCCATTCTCCCCATGAACCCGACCCTGGTAAGATTATTTGGGCCTAGAAAGGCACCGTCGTTTCATTATAGGCCGGTCACAATTCAGTGTGCGGGCAATTAATCGGNNCGTGCTCCTCCAACCTCCGGATCCAAAAAACGAAACATCGACCATTCTTTGAAAGAATCGTGCAAAAGTCGCCATTTCGTGTCCCTCGGGGACTGCGATAGGGCGACTTTCGCATGGTTTGTCCGAAGAATGTCTAAAAAGTGAGACTTCGTCGTCGATTCGGAGCCCCATGCCCATCGTTTGGACACGGGGCTTCTCGGTGCGGTGAGCTGAATGGTGGCTATCTGCGCTNNGCTTTCGGGATAGCAGCACAAAGATTGTGCCGCAAAGTACGAAAATGACCGACAACGTTATGAAGAGGACTCCGCTGTCGTCGCCGGTTTGAGGCAGCGCGCCCGCCTCGGCGGCATCGAGTGCGTCATCTGCCGTCGGGTCACCCGGCACCTCATCGGCGATCCACGTTGCGGTGAGGGTGACCGTGCCGATTCCGAATGCATCGAGATCGATTGCTTTATCACCGGCCGCGTGGATTTGTCCGTAATCATCCACCCATCCGTTGAAGCTGTGGCCCGGATTGCTGAATCCGCAGGCGGGAACGCCCCTCTCCACACCATAGGCCACTTCGATGCTCTCCATCGCACCCGAACCTGCTCCGCCTCCGTCAAAGCCGACCACATATCCAGCGCCGCGCGGCTGGAGACGTCCGTCGACTTCGGCGCTGACGACGCCGCCGCTGCGAACATAGTCGGCAACCGAGTTTACCAGCATCTTATCGGTTGTTTTGTAGGGAGCGTCAGGGGTACCGGCGATGGCGAGATAGGCCGTTGCGATATCGGAGAGCACCGCTACGGAATACGTTTTGTGCAACTCGAACAAACCGCCGTCGGCGCACGCGACACCGGTCACCCGCTCTCCCGCAGGAGCTTCGGGGACAAAACGGACGAAAAGCCCCGATTGGTGGGGGAAGAGAAAATACTGTTCAGGGTAGAAGGCAAGACCGTTTTCCAGGATGGCGAGAACCTGTACTCCCGTCAATTCGAGCACCGCCAGTGGGGTATCCGAAAGTAACGAGGTTTCTAAAAACATTCTCGTGACCTCACCCGGTTCGATATCGTTTCTCAGTGATGCTCCGGATATAAAGGCGATGTCGCTGCCTGTGGCGGTGCGCATGGCATCGGTGGCGAGGTTACCTAAGTTGGTTTCCATGGTTCTGCTCGATACGCGATCTCCCGTCAGCTTCACCGACAGTTTGAATAAAATTCCCGCACCTGGCCGGCCGGCAATACCGTGTGGCTGTGCCCGTCGATGATAGCGGTGAGCCAGGGGCAATTGTCGGCGACGTACATGCTGTTGTTGCCGGTGTCACCTGCGTTCATGCCGAGGTGGGAAATGCCGACGAAGATCGTGGCACCTTCGGCTTCCGCGGCGGTTTTTGCGGCCTGTACCGAGCTTAAGAGGTCGGGAGCTTCGGTGTAGCTGTAGGCAATACCGATGAAGGCGATCTTGTGCTCGGTAAAATCAACGATCTCGTACGGCTGTATCGTGGGGATTTGGGCCTTCAGCGTCTCGGGCGCATTGCACGCGAGCGTGGTGTAGCCGGCTCCATCCAGGGCGGATTTATAGTCGGATGGCTTCATCATGAACTCATGATTGCCGATGACCGCCATGTCGTATTGTGCAAGGCTCATGCTAGCTGCCACATCCTTGCCTTTGGAAAACAATCCGAAGTCGGTTCCGGCAAGGTCATCACCCGCCGNNAGCTTATCCTTAAGCCCCTTTACGAAAGGATATACTCCAACATTGGCATGAACGTCATTCGTGTGGATGATGGTGAGCGTCTGCCCGGTTTCGACAGCGTGGGCGATGTTTGCCTTATAGCCGGGCCAAAAGCCTGCAGCCATGGTGGACAGAACCATCAAGAGAGCCAGAATCGCCGGCAATAACCTGCGCCCGACTCCGATCGGTTCCCTTTCGGATAAAACGTCTTTGTGCATAAAGCCTCCTTTTGCCTAGTGTTCACATGCCGTGAACGGTACACACATGATAGGAGGCGATACGGCAGCGGGCATCACTGGCAAACAGGTGAAATCCGCCAACGGAACGGGTACCCGAATCAGGTGAGAGGGCTTGTGTTGATAGGCAGATCAGGCTGCTTATTATTATTTTTCTACAGGGCGAATTACGATAAAAAAGAGCAGGATATACGCTACAATTCAAAGGTACATATTGGCACTTCGATCAAGGAGAAAGACCAGATGAAAGTTACCCATAAAAAGACCGAAGATGGGGGATTGAGAATCGAGGCTATAGCGACTCCGGGAGAGGTCGAGGATGCCTATATCATGGCGCACATCGCCTTTGCGCGACAGATGAACCTACAACCCGAGAAGGACAAAACCGTCGCTCAGGTGGTCGAGGAGAAGATGGGGATCAAGGATCTGGACTCGATCGTCACCCCACAGGCCGTGGAATACCTGCTTCCCTTTGCATTGGACAAGAAAAATACGATTCCGGCTTATCCGCCGCAACCCGTGTCGCCGGCGCCGATGAAGCGCGGTGCCGAATACAGGTTTACACTCGATGTTGCGGAAAAGCCCGAATATGAGCTGAAGTCATACGATCCGGTTGCAATCACCGTGCCGCCGTTTGAGATCGATGAGGCCGAGGTCGAGGCGCAGTTGGCCCAAATGGCCGAGCAGAGCGCCGAGTACGTGACCGACGACCCGCATCCGGTGCGATCGGGTGACAGCGTCCTGCTTGCGATGGAGACCTTCGAAGACGGCAAGCCCCTGCCCGGGCTGACCACCGATTCGCGCACCTATACGACCGGCGGTGGCTTCATGCCCGACGGCTTCGATGAGAACATCATCGGTATGGAGCCGGGACAGACCAAGACCTTCACCTTCTCCGGTCCGAGCGTCGACGAAAACGGTAAGGAGATCGAGCAGATCGTGGAATGCACGGCAACGGTCAAGGAGATCCAAAAACGCATCATCCCGGCCATCACCGATGCCTGGGTTGAGAAGAACATGCCGATGATGAACGGCGTCGAAGCTCTGAAAAATGCGATTCGCGAGCGCATCACTGCGGCCCGTAGCTCGGAGTACGAGAACTTCAAACGTCAACTCGCCGTATCCGAACTGGCTAAACGCTTCGAGGGCAAGATCGACGATCCCGTCTACGAGGCCATGCAGCAAAACATCCTCAACAATCTACGCGCCCAGCTCAATCAACAAAACATTCCCTTCGAGCAGTTTGTGGAACAAAACGGTGGCGAGCAGCAGTTCAGTATGTCGCTGATGATGCAGACGCGCCAAAGTCTCACCGAGGGCTACTCGCTCGATGCGGTGTTTCGTCACGAAAAGATGACGCTCACCGAAGCCGACATCCTCGATGTCTGCAAGGAGCTCAATCCGCAGCAACCCGAGGTGATCAAAGAACAGATGGAAAAGACCGGGCGGGGTTACGCGCTGCGCGAAACCGCCTCGCGTCTCAAGGCGAGCAAGTGGCTCGTGGAACAGGCCGCCATCACCGTTCAGGCGAACTAGCGGTTTGAGCCGGCTTCAACCGGAAAAATGAAGCGTCCCCACCCTGTATCCACGGGGTGGGGACGCCGCGTTATAGTGGGGGAGTACTCCGAATCACCGTGTTTGTCTTCATAACCCCTGATCCGCTCGTCTGTGTGACAAAAAGAACCCCTCTACGACTTGCAGCTGGAGGGGTTCTTCCGATGCGGACGGGTCGGGTCCGTATCTTATGCCGGTGCTGTATTCCTCCTGCAGATTTGGTGGCCCAGTTTCGGAACTTCGCCCCGCCCCTTGCCGCAGGGATACACGCAGACGTTTCCGCTGTAGTTGCAACGGATGGCCTGTGGGCGAACCAACTCGCTCAGATCCGCCCCGCAGGTCTTGCACAGCAGTGCACCGTCGGCGAGAATGTCCTCGCGTTTGAAGACGGTGCAGCCTCCGCAGTCGGGGCAGCGCCCCGACTTCACCGGTGCCGGTTGGCATTTTCCACAAAAGGGGTTACAGACCCAGCAGCTTCCCGGCATGGCGTTTTCTCCTTGGTCGCTTTGCCTATTTAGCCGAAGCCGCGGCGGCGACTTCGGTCGACTCGGCCCGCGTTAAGCTCTTCTCATGAAGCTCGGCGAGGTGATCCATGTGATACCTGTAGCGCTTCGCAAAGAAGATGAGCACGATCGCGCCGATAACCACCAGACCCGACATGGCCGAGTATACGAGCAGGTCGCCGCCGATCTCACGCAGCGGCGTGGAGATCAGCGAGTTGAGAAACGACGCAGGGATCAAGTTGACGGTGGCAACACCGAGATTTTGCGGGTAGTTGTCGGGCCCGAAGCGCGTCATGGTAAACGACGACACCAAAACCGGGCAACCGCCGAAGCACAGACCGATGAGCAGCGCGCCGGCGATGTAGATACCGCCGATGAGGTTTGCAAAGGAGAGCACGAGCAAAATCGTGGCGGCAAAGGCCACACAGGACATGAGGATCATGGCCTTGATGAGACCGAAGCGGTCGTAGAACACACCCCAAAACATACGGGCGCAGCCGTTGACGGTGGAGATCAAGCCAACAAGCAGGGTGGCGAAGCCGGCATCGATCTCAAGGGTGAGGGCGCCTTGCTTGGAGGTGCCGATAAGGGTGAGACAGACGGTGGCGATGGTAACGACCCAAAAGATGAAGACCCAAAACAGCGGGCTGCGCGCCAGGTCGATCGGCTTGAAGGAGTAACTCACCTTACCCCCGTCTTTGGCATCCGCTGACTTGCGGGGGAAGTACTCTTCGAGACCCGCATTCGGCAACCTGAGACTGAGGCCGATGATGATCAAAAAGACCACGCCGAAGATGCCGAGGATATAAAAGGCGGAGCTGATGCCGAGGTTGGTCATCAAGATGTCGGCAACCGAACCGAGGATCAGGGCGCCCAGACCGTATCCGAGTAGCAATGCTCCCGATGAGAACCCGACACGGTCGGGAAACCAGGCGTTGACGGTTGAGAGCAGGGTGTTGTAGCCGAAGCCGCAACCCGAACCGATGAACAGGCCGTAAAACACGTACACGACCCAGATTCCCTGGTGGGCAAACAGGCCGGTCATAACGAATCCAGCGCCCATACAGACGGCGGATATGGTGAGCGTTACCTTCGGCGAGGTCTTCTTCATCACGAGTGAAGACACAAAACCGCTGACAACGAACATGACGATCGAGATGGAGAAGGTAATCGACAGGGCGGAACTACCCCAACCGAATTCCTTGTTGAGTGGGGTGGCGAAAATCGACCAGGCATACACGAGACCGAGGAACAGCAGGGCCAGCATACCTAAGCCGAGGTACAGGAAGCGCTTTCTTTGCAGCGCTTTTTTAATAGCAGCTTTTTCGTTCACAGGTTCACCTCTCAGTTGGTTTCTTATTCGATAAAATCAAGTGATTTCCGTGCTTGGCCTGAGGAGGCCGCGAGTAACTGGCGGAGGTTGTGCCCGGAAATCACCACGTGCTACTCTTCGTTCAAATCGTCGATGGTTTTACCTTTCGTCTCCTTTTTAATCAACAGCAGCGCGGCAAGCATGCCGATGGCGATAGGTATAAGCAGGAACATGAAGGTGTTGGCGTACCCGAGGTTCAAGCTGAGCAGTGCTCCGAGCACCACCGGGGCGATGATACCGCCGATACGTCCGACCGCGACCGTGAGACCCACGCCGGTATTGCGAAACTCGGTGGGGTAGGCCTCGGCCATCAGCGGCTGCTGGGCGGTGATCATGTAGTTGAGTGCAAAGCCGAGAAATATCATCACGCCGAGCACCAACGCGTAGGCGCCTGCCACCTGAGCGGCGAGCACGATCGAGACCAGCGAGGCCGCAAATCCCACCAACAGATTGCGTCTGCGTCCGATTTTTTCCGCCATGACTCCCGTGATGCAGTTGGCGATGACGGCGGCGGCGTTTTGGGCGATGGCCAACGCGTAGGCCGAGGTCACTTCGTAACCACGCTCGAGCATCAGCGACGGCAACCAGGCATTGACGCCGTAGATGGCGAAGTTGCCTGCGAAGTATACGATCCAAAACCCGATGGTGATCTTGATGTACTTCGGAGACAACACGGCCCTGGGGCCGGCCGTCTTCGGTTTCGGTGGGATTATGATGTTGCCCGCCTCCAGCACACAGTCGATCTTTCTACCCGCGCGGCGCTCGATCAGTTTGAGCACCTCGACGGCTTGCGCGGTTTTACCTTTGTTGGCGCACCAATGGGGACTTTCGGGTAGAAACTTCCACAAAAAGAAGGCGAAAATCGCCGGCAGACCACCGATGAGGTAACACCAGTGCCATGAGGCAACCTGCACCACGGCGGTGCCGACGACGCCGGCGACAACCCAGCCGACGATCATCCAGGCCATGCCGAAGGTGACGAAGAACGAGCGGTAACGTGTGGGGGTGAACTCCGCAAACAACGTGGTGACGATGGGAGTGCACACACCCAGACCGACACCCGCGATGACGCGCATGACGGCGAAAAACGTGAAGTTCGGTGCGAAGAACACCGGTATGGTCATCAGTCCGTAGAAAAACACGGAGAGCGTGATGATCTTCTTGCGTCCGAAGGTATCGGACAGTGGGCCTGCAAGAAAACTTCCTACCACCAATCCGACCATGCTCCACGAGGACAGGCTGCCTTTGGCAACCGAATCCAATCCCCACTCCTGCGCGATTTGGGGCATGGTGTAAGACACGATCATGTAGTCGTATCCGTCAAACATCATGGAAAGGCCGACGAGGAAAAATATCGACCAGGTAAACTTGTTGATCTTTATTGAATCAAGTGCATCTGAAACTGTGAATCTGTTCCCGCCTTTTTGCTCGGGAATCGCTTTTTTCTCTATCGTATGAGATTTACTCATCAATTCACCTTGCCGTTTCATTAGAGGGTCGTAAACCCAGCCGCCCGGGAGGCTGGGAAAGGTCGACCCGGATTACCTTGTTATCGCTTGTTTGAAGGAGGAGTGGCGGCTTATGCAACCGCTGTGATTCAAAAGCGATGCGGGAGTGTAAAACTCCCCAAAAAACCCGTGTTGAAAAATGCCATGGCATTGTAGGGAAAGCACGAAGAATCTGCTTTCCCGACTGCAAATNNTGTATCCCGGGCAAACCGGCTTCATATACCCACCGGAGTATGAGATTGGGAAAATACCACATCCGGCCATAGCAAATCTATGGGCTGGGGTGCGATAATCACCACAGGGGAGAATGCAAGATATTCTACAGTAGGTGGAAAGCGATAAAAATGTATTGCAAGTCTTCGGTTCGAACAATGTGATATAGTGTCCCTATCACAGCAAATTGTTAAAAAACCATGAGATCCGAACGAGGAGAGTCGGAGGTTTTGCATGCGGAACGGCACGGTAATTTCGGGTAACGATGAGACCACGAAAAAGACTATGGGAAACGTACTGGATAGAGTTACGGATCAGTTGATCGAGGTAAAGATTTTTCGTCAGATCGGCTTCAAGGCGATGCTCGCCTGGCATTATCTCATCATGTTTTCCCCGATTTTCGTAGGTCCCGTCGAAGCGGAATTCGCACCGTCGTTCTTCAATCGACAGCTCACGCTCTATATAAGTATCGCGGTGACTTTTGCGGTGCTGTTTTTGTTCTCCGAGATCCTTTCGAAGAAGGATGCATCTTCGTCCTCCCTCGTTTTCATCGCCGTGTCCGGATGTGCGGCAACGGTGGCTTCCATGTTGCCGATGTTTTTTCCGGACAGCCTCCTCATCCCTATCACGGTGCTGCTCGGGGTCTGCAAGGCGACTTTGATGTATCTTTGGATACGTTATTACCAGATCGTCGTCTCGCACAGTTTGATTCGCAATCTTGCCATCGATATGATCGGTGGGTCGTTGATCGCTTTTTTGATCTGCATCCTCCAGCCGCCGTTTAACAATATCGCCGTGATCTTTCTTCCTGTTGCCGCAACGGTTTCCCTGATCATATGTCGCAAGACGGTAAAGGGTATGGCACCCGAGCAACTCCCGGATCGTCCCATGCAGCAAGCTCCTACCCGCGGATGGTGGAAGGCGAGACGTTTTCTCACGATGATTCTGCCCACCATCGTGTTTGCCTTCGTGTTCGCCTTTCTGCAAGGTGGCTACGCCTCGATGTCGACGATATTGCTCATGGCAACCGATCCGAGCATATTGCTGGCGATCAGCGTGTGCGGCTTGATACTTATGGCTATGCCTAAAGACGTCGGTGCGAGTCTGGGCGTTGATACGATACACCGTATGAGCGTGTTGTTTTTCGTGTTCGGCATCCTGGGCTTACCCTTACTCGATGATACGATCGTCATCTTTGCGGAGATGTCGGTATTGATCGGATTCAACCTCTTCGACTTCGGAGCTATGATCATCGGCATTTCGATCGTGCAGCGTCTGCGGGTGGAAAAATCGTTTTCCGCTGTCAGCGGGCGTATGTTCGCCTACTTCAGCCTGGCTTGTGGTTTGTTTGTCGGTTATGTGGTCATGACCTATGTCGACGATCAGATGCTGTTCGGCTATATCCTCAGCGGTGTGGCGGTTCTCCTACTTGTTGTCACCGTGGTCTTTCCGCTCCGGCGCG
>DOMT01000015.1 GCA_003509825.1 Coriobacteriia bacterium | reverse complement strand
GAGTTCATCGACGAGCTGCGAGGCCGAGACATCGTTTGCACCATGCCTGGGCACCGCACCCGATTCTTTTATACTCGACCTGGCTTGTTGGGTGAAGCCGTCCGGACTCCACTCTCCGTGTTCATTTGCCACCGTCACTCCGTTCGTTTATTCAGCAGTTTATGCAGGAGCAAAGTGCTTTAGACGGGCATTGTATCTCATGAATAAAGTACCATCTCACACTATGCCTGTATAAAGTCATATTATTGTACCACAACATCGAAAATCGACTGTGCATCGAGCCCGTATTCCCTGAACAGTTCGTCGAAATCGCCCGAGGCACCGAAACGATCCCAAACACCGATTCTCTTCAGAGGTTTGCGAAGCACACCGGGAAACTCGGACAAAAGGCCTGCCACCGCCTCACCCAAACCTCCGATGACGGAGTGCTCCTCGGCCGTAACGACATGCCCGGTCTTGCGGGCGGAAGTCAAAATGGTCTCGCTATCCAACGGTTTGATGGAGAAGGCATCGATCACTTCAGCCTCGATGCCTCTCTCGGCAAGGCTCGCGGCGGCACTCAAAGCCTGTCCGACCTCGACTCCACAGGCTACGATGGTAACATCCCCACCCTCACGCAAGACCCGGGCCTTGCCGAAGTCGAGCATGTCGGTGCCGGAATCTATCTGTTCCACGTCGGCCCGACCCATACGGATGTAGACCGGACCGTGTGTTTCGGCGGCCAGGCGAATGGCGGCCTTCGCACTCCTGTAATCCGCAGGCACCAAAACGCGCATGTTGGGCAACACGCGCATCAAGGCGATGTCTTCGACCATCTGGTGGCTACCGCCGTCGGCACCCACGCTGATACCCGCATGTGTGGGTGCGATCTTCACATTGAGGTTGCCGTGACAGACCGTGTTGCGGATCTGGTCATACACCCGGCCGGTGCCGAAAACCGCAAACGAGCCGGTAAACACCACCTTGTCCGTCAGCGACAGACCTGCCGCGACACCGATCATATTCTGCTCGGCGATACCCACGTTGACCAGTCGTTTTTCATCGACGGCCTTGAGCTTGGCGGTTGTGGTGGACGCGGACAGATCGGCGTCCACCGCGTACACGTCAACACCCTCGGCTAAAAGCTCCACCAAAGTCTCGCCGTAAGCGGCGCGCGTTGCCTTCTTCCCACTCATCGGCGTACCTCCTCCGACATCGAGGTACCCAACTCCTTGAGGGCGGTGTCGCACAGCTCATCACTCGGAGCCTTTCCGTGCCATCCTGCCTGATTTTCCATAAAACTGACACCCTTACCTTTTATCGTCTTCGCGATTATCACCACGGGAGTGCCTTGCACCTCAACCGCCCGGTTAAACGCGTCTTTAAGCTCGGCTACATCATGTCCGTCGACCTCGAAAACGGTAAAGCCGAACGAGGAGAACTTATCCGCGATACTGCCGAGCGATACCACATCTTCCAAGCGACCATCGATCTGCAGGCCGTTGTTGTCGACGATGGCGATGAGGTTATCGAGTCGTTGGTGTGCGGCAAACATCGCCGCCTCCCAATTCTGACCCTCTTGCAATTCTCCGTCGCCGAGCAGGACATACACCTTCTGCTCGGTCTGCTCGCAGGCACGCAGCCCATAGGCGATGCCTGCCGCGATGGAGAGCCCCTGACCGAGAGAGCCCGTAGACACCTCGACGGCGGGTAGCTTCAGGTGATCGGGATGCCCTTGAAGCCGGGAATTGAACTTACGCAAGGCGGCAAGCTCGGTGACGTCGAAACAACCGGCGTTTGCCAAGGCTGCGTAGAGTACGGGGGCAACATGCCCCTTGCTCAATATGAATCGATCACGCCCATCCCACTTGGGTTCCTCGGGTCGATAGCGCAAGACGTCACCGAAATACAGCGTTGCCATGATATCCGTCGAAGAAAGCGAACCACCCGGGTGGCCGCTCCCTGCCAGGGTGACCATCTTCAGGATGTCGGCCCGCATGCGCGCCGCCCTCTGCTCGATTGCCTGCTGGTCAAAACTCATGATGCTTTCATTCCTCCTAGTTCAAGTTCCGGTAACCTGCATCGCAGGATCAGCCGTTTTTTATACGTAAGACTTATCTTGTTTCCCGACCCGCTTCACTTCTCCCGAATATCCGTATGACAGCCGCCTATCGTTGCGCAGCCGCCTTTGTACGCAGAAATGCGACGATGAATCGATCGATGTCTCCGTCGAGAACAGCCTCGACGTTACCCGTCTCCTCCCCCGTCCGTACGTCTTTGACCATCTGGTAGGGATAGAGCACGTAGTTTCTGATCTGATTACCCCAGGAAGCCTCCTGTTTGGGCCCGCGCAGCGAGTCCAGTTCGGCTTCACGCTTGGCCTGCTCAAGCTCATACAATCGCGAGCGGAGAATCTTCATGGCAGCCTCTTTGTTTTGAAGCTGGGATTTTTCGTTTTGACAGGTCACGACGGTGTTGGTGGGCAGATGGGTGATGCGAACCGCCGAGTCCGTCGTATTTACACTCTGACCGCCCGGCCCGCTCGAACGATAGACGTCGATGCGCAGGTCGGCGTCTTTGATCTCGATTTCGATGTCGTCGGGAAGCACAGGCAGCACCTCGACCCCGGCAAAGGTCGTCTGACGACGCTTCTTCTCGTCGGTCGGCGAGATGCGCACCAGACGATGCGTGCCGTGCTCGGCGGCCAACATGCCATAGGCGTTGCGCCCCGATACGATGAAGGTCGCCCGGTCGATGCCGATGACCTCTCCCGACGGAGCGTCCAACACCTCGACCTTCCAGCCCCGTCGCTGGGCATAGCGCGTGTACATCTTAAACAGCATCTCCGCCCAATCCTGGGCCTCAAGGCCGCCTTGCCCCGGATTCACCGAAACGATGGCGTCCCCATGATCCAAGTCGTTGGTAAACCATGAAGCCAACTCCAGGCCGTCGATTTTCGTCTTTAAGGATTCGAGTGTCTCCAGCGCCTCTGCGAACAAGGCCTCGTCCTGCTCGGCCCTCGCCAGCTCGTCGGCCACCACCACGTCATCGAGCTGCGCGAGCGCACCCTCGTATTCCTCGATGTCCGATCTGATATCCGACGCCTGCTTCGAGAGCGCGCTCGCCCGCTGCTGATCGTCCCAAAAGCCGGGCTCGGTGAAGGTCTTCTCCAACTCGATGAGCTGTGAGCGACGTGCTTCGATATGCAGATACGAGCGAACCTGCTCCAACCGCGTTTGCAATTCCTCTATCTGTGCCGAAATATCTTCCATATTCAGTAACTGTTCCTCAGCTGTGCTACCCCGCGTTCGCTCCGTGACATTTCTTGTACTTCGTTCCCGAGCCGCAGGGGCAGGGATCGTTACGACCCACATCGGCGAAAGGATCGTTTTTATCCTTGGTGATGGTGGCGGTCTTTACGGGAGCACCTTGCCGCATCTGTCTGCCGTCGGGGGTGGTGACGGTTACGCTGCGCTGCGCGGCCGCCTGGGAGCGCGCCTCGGCCATGAGCGAGGGAACGTCTTCCGAAGGGCCTGAATACTGTGCGGTGTTGAGCTGCTCGGGCTCGGGAGCCTGCACCACGATCTTGATGCGCAAAACGGTGCGCAGGTAATCCGCAAACATCGAGTCACGGAGCTCGGCAAACGCGAGGTGTGCCTCGTTCTTATACTCGGTCAGCGGGTCGCGCTGGCCGAAGGCACGCAGTCCGATACCCGCCTTGAGATAATCCATCTCCTGAAGGTGATTCATCCAACGTGTGTCCATGATGCGTAGCATAACCTGGGTCTCGAGCTTGCGCAGATCGGCCTCTCCGAGGGTCTGCTCCTTTTCGGTAAGGATCTTCTCCAGATAACCGAACAGCGCCCCAGCCACATCGTCGGCGTCATCTCGCTCGCCGATCAGTGTTTCGACCTTGAAGTCTTCGATACCGGTGAGTTCCACCAGCCACTGCTGCAAACCCTCGATATCCCAGTCGTCGCGAACCGTTCCGCAGTACTGCGATATCGTTTCCTCGACGGTTTTTTGCATGATGTCCAGCGCCCGGTTATGGATATCCTTGCCGTCCAATATCGCGTTGCGCTCACCGTAGATGGCGCTGCGCTGACGGTTCATCACATCGTCGTATTCGAGCACCTGTTTACGCGAATCGAAGTGCATCGATTCCACCTGCCGC
>DOMT01000152.1:6169-6659 GCA_003509825.1 Coriobacteriia bacterium | reverse complement strand
CCCGTATTGCCACTGGTAGGCTCGATGATGACGGAATCCGGCGTAAGAAGGCCCTTCTGCTCCGCGTCTTCAATCATCGCTTTGGCAATGCGATCCTTAACGCTGCCGGCGGGATTGAAGTATTCGAGCTTTCCGAGCAGCGTAACCGAAAGGTTCAGATCTTTTTGATACCCGGTCAACTCAAGCAAAGGTGTACCACCGATAAGATCGCTGATGCTTTTATAGATAGCCATGATGGAAGTTCCTCTCTCTTTTACATAGTTTACATACCTTATTACTATGTATTATAGGTGATTATCCTCCTTTGCCAAGAGTGATTTCAAAGTTAGTATGTAATATCTTCGGAGCCGCTTTTGAGCTCTTCGTAGATATCTTCGCGCATGTTTTCGGCCGCCGCCCTTACCAGCGCTTTGAAACTTTCGACGGAGCCATCGAAGTCCGGTACTTTTTTGTGGGCGAAGATGACGCTGCGCGATGCGTTGACGAGAGC
>DOMT01000152.1:4826-6026 GCA_003509825.1 Coriobacteriia bacterium | reverse complement strand
TCGCCCTCTGCCAAGCCCTCGATATGGGCGGCCAGCTCCTCCGCGACGGTCTTGCCCGCCCCGGTGATCGCCGACTGAAAGAGTGAGCTGCCGGGATTGGAGGTCCGCACCAGCAAAAACACTCCCCTGTTGTTACGCCCGGCTGCCTCGGTGAACGGCTCGATACCGTCGATGCCCAAAAACGGGGAGACGGTCATGAAGTCCGCTTCGGATGTTCTCAGGCACTCGCCATCGATCTCCAGCGAGCCGATATGGGCCGCCGCATAGGCCTGCGAGGTATTGCCGATATCACCACGTTTGGAGTCATCGATGACCAACAGCCCCTTCGAAGTGGCGTATGCCATGGTCTCCTCAAGCGCTCTGATGCCCTGCCACCCGAGCAGCTCATAGAAGGCGCTTTGCGGCTTGATTGCCGGAGCCACATCGTAAATCGCGTCGATGATGTGCTTGCCGAACTCCAAAAAGGATCCGGCCACGCCATCGACGTCCCGGCTATACTTCTCCCGTATCCCCTCCGGAATGTTTTCATAGACCGGATCGATTCCCACAACGATGGGTGATTTCTTCTCTTGTATCGACCTGACCAGTCTGTCGGCGATATGCTCCACGGATAAACCTGCCTTCCCTCTACACCGGCTGCAAACTCTACGTTGACTACAAGCATTATAGGACGTTTTGCATCATTGCAGGGAAAGCGGCCCTTTCACCGCCACCCCTTTCGCACTCGGATCACATTTTGCCGCTCTGAAAAGTTGCCGATATTGCCCGATTCCCCGATGACACGTATCATGGAAAATCCGGTGGCGATCGAACGGAAAACCACCGAGTCGAGAACGGAGAGAATATGCTGTTTGTCTGTTATCCCCGCTGTAGTACCTGCGCCAAAGCACGTACTTGGCTCAACGACCATAAGCTGGCCTTTACGGAACGCGACATCAAGCTTGATAATCCTACGGAACAGGAACTGCGCACCTGGCATGAAGCCAGCGGATTTGAACTCAAGAAGTTCTTCAACACCAGCGGCATCCCCTACCGCGAGCTGGGCCTGGCGAAAAAGCTGCCCGCCATGAGCACAGATGAGCAGTATGCGCTGCTTGCGACGAACGGCATGCTTGTCAAGCGCCCGCTGGTGGTAACGGACGAGGGCAAAATCTTAACCGGCTTCAAAGAGGCCGAATGGGCCGAGGTACTGCTCTGAGT
>DOMT01000152.1:0-4812 GCA_003509825.1 Coriobacteriia bacterium | reverse complement strand
AAAACTTAAGGACTTCTTAATAATTGCCCGCCTATACTGAGCTCACCGACCGGCATTGGAGAGTTCATGTTTTTCAAGATACTCAAGAAAGATCTGGCGCGAAAAAAGTCGATGAACATCATCTTGTTCATCTTCATAGCGCTCTGTACCCTGTTTCTCTCAAGTAGCCTTAGCAATGTAGTGGTAACTTCGAGTGCCATCGAACATTTTGCAAAAGTCAGCAATGCCTCGGATTACACGTTTGTTACAACCGAGGATGAAAAGGTCACCGAATGGCTCAAGTCCAACGATCGAGTGGAGAGTTTTGCCCGGGAGCGAGGGCTTGCCATCGCTAGCGACAGCGTCACATCCAACGGAGAAGAGGTAAAGAAAAGTGGTGGCAGTTTCCTGTTCACCCTACCCAAGAACTACAATCTGGTACTCGATAAGTCCGATGAAGTCATCACCGAAATCAAAAAGGGCGAATGTGCCCTGTCGTATAACGATGTCGAGCACAACGAACTTGCGCTCGGCGACAAAATACGAATCACCCAGGGTGGCGTTGAAAAGGAGCTCACCTTAACACATATCACCAAAGACATGCTCTTCGGCTCACCCTATATGGGAACGATGCGCATCATCATCGATGAAACGGACTACCGGGATCTGGCAAAAATCGAAGGCAGCAGCGAGATAAGCCTTTTCTCGCTTACAACCGATGATGTCCTGACATTCGAACAGGATCTGCTCGGCCAAGGTTTTATGTTATTTGCCAACTTCGATAGTGCTATGCTCAAAAACGTATACATATTGGACATGGTGATTGCAGCCATTCTGATCGTTGTCAGTGTCATCCTCATGCTGATCGCATTGGTAATCCTACGCTTTACCATCGCATTCACGCTGCAGGAAGATTATCGCGAAATCGGCGTGATGAAGGCCATCGGCCTTACGAACCTCGGTATCAAGAGGTTGTATATGTCCAAATATCTTGTGCTCTCACTATTCGGTGCGGGTGTGGGGGTGGTATCGGGGTTTGCCTTCGGCACACTCATGACCCGCAGTATCCAAAACACGATGGCGATCGAGGCGGCATCGGCAAATCCCTTGCTCAATATCACAACCGGCATCGCCGTCGTTTTCCTGGTTTTACTGTTTTGCTATCTCACCATGCGTAGAGTGGACAAGCTCAGTGCCGTGCAGGCCATGCGCAGTGGTGCAACCGGCGAGAACTACAAAACCAGAAAGCTGTATTCCTTAAACAAGCACCCCAAAATACCCACGGCGTTGCAGATGGCCTTAAACGACATATTGTGTAACGGCAAAAACTACGTGGCGCTTGTCATCACCTTCGTCTTCGGTGTGCTGATGATCGTGCTTCCACTGGGCGCCATCAATACCCTGAAAAGCGAAGTGGTCATCGAATATTTCGGCCCCGCCTACAGCGACACCTATATTACCAAGACGGATATCATCTTCCAAGGCTCCCGGGAAGCCATCTCAAGTGAGGTAAAGGCCATGGAGCGACTTTACGGTGATGAGGGCATCGATGTGGACATCCATGTCGAAGCCGGATTTATGACGGCGGTATATCTCGACGATCCCGATAAGGCCGGTTCGCTTCTGGGGATGCAGGCATATGATTATGCCGCCGACGGATATAGGCACTTCACTGCCGAAACCGCTCCCCTGCTCAAAAACGAGGTTGCCCTGACCTATTTGGCGATGGAACGTTTAGGCGCACAGGTGGGCGACACCATTCACGTGGTACAAGGGGGTACAACGCAGGAATTCATCATCACCGCAGGCTTTGAATCGATGGAGATGATGGGCTACGTGATGCGTTTTTCCGAAACCGCCGATGTGGATTATACCTACATATCCAACCTGTTCACCTGGCAGGCAAACTTCGTCGATCGTGAAAATATCGCGGGTCAAATCGCCGCAATGAAAAAGATCACTCCCGACTATCGCATCCAAACCGCCGGCGAATACACGATGAACACGCTCGGCAGTATCGTTTCGACCATCGATTCGGTAAAAAACATGATTGTTGCCGTTGTCTTGGTTATCAACTGTCTGATCACCGTTTTACTGATGCGCTCATTCATCACCCGCGAGGCCGCAGAGATCGCTTTACTCAAAAGTATCGGATTCAAAAACGCCACGCTTCGCACCTGGCAGGCCCTGCGTATCATCATCGTGCTGGTCTGCTCCATCGTTTTGGGAACGCTGCTTTCTCTGCCGCTCAACCCCGTGATGGCTGCCTACACCTTCGGAATCATGGGCGCCGGCAGCATCGACTTCGTCATCGTTTGGCAGGAGGTGTTCGTTTTATATCCGCTGGTACTGCTTGCGGTGACGAGCACGGCTGCCGTACTGAGCACCTTGAGCATGAACCGCTTCGGCCGAAGCGACCTCGGAAATGTTGAATAGGAGATCACCATGCAAGCCATACTTGATGTAAAAGACCTGAGTAAAACCTATATCGTCAAGAAGCGCCAGAACAACGTGTTGCGCAATGTGAGTTTTTCCGTTCTGCCCGGAGAGATGGTGGCGATCATGGGGCCTTCCGGCTCAGGTAAGTCCACGCTGCTCTACACCGTGAGCGGCATGGATCCGCTGACCGCAGGCTCCGTACACTTCATGGGCGACGACATCAGTGCCGTCACGGGAAACCGCATGGCCGACATCCGCCTCAACCGCATGGGATTTATCTTTCAGCAGATGTACATGATGAAGAACCTCTCGATCTACGACAACATCATTTTGCCCGCCTATGAATCCAAGGAAGTGCGCGGCAAGGCGGCAAGGCGTGCCAAGAACGAATACGCCAAAGAGTTGATGCGCAAGATGGAGATCATCGACGTCGCCGAAAACGACATCAACGAGGTTTCGGGCGGACAGCTTCAACGCGCGTGCATCTGCCGTTGCCTGATCAACGAACCCGACATCATCTTCGCCGATGAGCCCACCGGCTCACTCAACAAGCAGGCCTCAGCCGACGTTATGGATGAGATTCTGCGCGTGAACCGTGAGGGTACCGCCGTACTCCTGGTAACCCACAACGTGCGCGTGGCCGCCAAATGCGAGCGGGTGCTCTACATCACCGACGGTAGGATCAGCGGTGAATACGGCTGCGGCAAATACGAGGGCGAGCAAACCTTGCGCGACCGCGAACGCGTGCTCAACAACTGGCTGCTGGTTCGTGGGTGGTAGCGATCATGCCTCTTTGGGAATCAGGGTAACGACCATATCGTCCCCACGGATCTCCGCATAGATATCCCCTTGCATGGCGTTCATCAACCGGCGGCAGATATAAAGGCCGAGTCCGCTACCACTTTGCCTCTCCACGTTCGAGCCACGCCAAAAACTCTCCCAAATGTGTACCAACTCGCCGCCCGGCAAGCTGTTTCCCGTATTGGTGACGGCGATGAGCTGATGGTCTTCCTCCACGGGAAAATCGATGCGGATCTCCCGACCATCGCCGTATTTGATGGCGTTTTCGATGATGTTTTCCATCACTTCGACATAGCGTTCGATGTCGCCTGAAAGCAACAGATTGCGATATGTGTCGACTATGAATTCGCATTTGACGAGCGCCAGCTTCTCCCCGTAATACGCACGGATCCTATCGATGAGCTCGCCGAGATAAAACTCGCCTTCCCGTACCTCGATATGCAAAAAGTCCTCACGCGAAGTCTTGATGATATCGCGTACCAACCCCTCCATCTCCTCGGCCTTCTCGTCGATACCCAGTATCACCTCACGGCGTTTTTCCTCGGTGTCGTAAAGATCCTCGGCAAGCGCCTTGCCGTAGAGACGGATGGCCGAGAGCGGCGTTTTGATGTCGTGCGAAAGCGCGAGCACCATCATCTTGTTTTCTCTGGTGAGCGCCAACTCATTTTGTTTGCGCGCCTCAAGCGTCTCGCGCAAGAGGTCGAGGCCCCAGATGAACCTGCCGAAGTAGCGGCTTTTACTCTCTTTGAGCCCCGAGGTCAGATGCCCCTTAGAGAGTTCGTAGAGCAGATCGCTGATCCGCGTGAAGGGTTTGATGAGCTTACTGCGCACGTAGAGCAGGATGATCAGGCAGAGCGCCGCAATCACACCGATCGCAAGGTTGGTGACCGTCCACACCAACGCCAACTCCCTCTCGGCGGAGTCGATATAGTCGAAGCGCAAAAGCCCGCCGTCATAGGGACGAAAGACGACGTTAGCCGAGTCTGAAAAGAACTGCGCGATCTCCTCCTCGTCGGCGGTTTCGGGCAGATAGCCGATCGCCTCCAGGTTGAGATAGTCGTCGGCACGCGCCGCATAGGGGTCGCCCGCACGCTCGATCACATCGGAGGCGCGGTTGATATCCACCAAATACGGCTTGCCGCTCTCACCGCCGAAACCGAGGCCGAATAGCAGATTGACCCCTGCAAGCACCAGCGCAATTACAACCGGGAAAACGACGAGCAGTTTGTTGTAGCTTCTCATGAGCCGCTTTCAAATCGATAACCGACACCCCAGACCGTCACGATAAACTCGGGATTCCCAGGGTCGCATTCGATCTTTCCCCGCAGCCATTTGATATGCACGGTCAAGGTCGACGGCTCACTGAAACTGTCACTGCCCCACACTTGGCTGAACAGATAATCCTTGCACAGCGTCTTGCCCGCATTCTCTGCAAGCAAAACCAGCAGGTCATATTCTTTGACGGTGAGCGCCAGCTCGACCCCGGATTTCAGCACCTGTCGCTTCGTCGTGTCGATAACGAGCTCTCCGAAGATATGAGCCGTCGCAGCGTTTTCGCGCACACGCCGATACAGTGCCTTGATTTTCGCGAGC
>DOMT01000115.1:11593-11808 GCA_003509825.1 Coriobacteriia bacterium | reverse complement strand
AGGTCTCGGTGATGTGTGAGCAGGGACGTTTCTCATGACGAGGGGGTGAGCGTAAGGAGGGCCAGACCACAAAAGCCCGGTGGGCCTTAGGGGAAGGCATGGAAAACCTAAAGGCAGCTTGACAACGAAATAGAATTGGTACGTGGGTGATGTAGCCGGAGGGCCCATTCACGGAAACAGCCTCGGCTCGTCGTACTCGACTTCTTCTACGACGA
>DOMT01000115.1:2425-11526 GCA_003509825.1 Coriobacteriia bacterium | reverse complement strand
GCAATACACCTACGACGCCTGGGGAAACCCGGTGGCGACCACGGGCAGCCTCGCGTCCACACTGGGCAAGGACAACCCGCTGAGGTATCGCGGCTACGTCTACGACACTGAGACGGGCTTCTACTATCTGCAGAGTCGCTACTACGACCCCTCGATCGGGCGCATGCTCAACGCCGACACCGTCTCGGTGATCGACGTACAGAAGGACTTCTTCGACAAGAACCTCTACGCCTACTGCGGCAACAACCCCGTGGTGCGCATGGATAAGGACGGTAGACTCTGGGACACCGTCTTCGACGTCATATCGCTGGGGGTAAGCATCGCAGGTGTGGTCGCGAATCCCTCGGATCCGATGGCGTGGGCCGCGGTGGGAGCGGACGTGGTGTCGCTTGCGGTGCCGGGCCTTACGGGCGGTGGTACGATCGTGAGAGCCGTGAGTGTGGCGAATAAGGTTGCCGATGGTGTCGGTGGCCTATCTAAAGCGGTGGATAAATCAAAGGTTGTGATTGGCGAAGGCATGGAAAGAGTTACCAGCTATGCAAGTGAAAAGGGTTATAGTATCTACGGAGGACTTAAGAGTTACCCAGCAATAAGCAAACGCTACGGCAGGCCCGTGGCGCAAAAAGTCGGCATGGCACATAATTGGCTCTGGATAAAGAAACAGGTTTTTCTTGGCAGAAAAGTGTACGACATAGGTCCAGCGGGAAAAAAGCCCACGAGTCCCAACTACCGTATGGAGCTTAGGGTGGTCGGTAAATACCGTAATTATAGAAAGCTGTGGTAAGCATGTGTGTGGGAAAAATAGTCGGCAAAGCTTTTCAGGGTCACGATGTGGATGAAGTTGGAATCATAAGGGAGCACTTCGACTTCCTTACGGACGAAGGCTTTGTGTGTGAGGTAGGCAGGAATGGCCTCTACGGGTCGGCTCACTATACCAAAGACACCTTGCGTATCGATTTATGTCACGATGTAAGAGAAGATTTTCTCAATGTCGAGATCATTGATTTATCTAACCCTAGGCATATTTTCTCTTACGTCGAATTGAGGGAAACGGACTTGGTGGAACGCGAACGGGTGCAAGCGCTCATGGCGGCGCTTGAAAAAATTGGTGATCCTATGACAAATGAGCCGGGTCTCGTTACCGAGATTTCACTGTATGCGGACTTCATTAAAGAGAACCTGGCAAGAATAACACTCCGATACCTGGATGAAGATGAAAGGTTAGGGGTATGTGCGGGGGACTGTCGATGGGCGTGAAAGGAGTATTCGAAAGGCTCTTCGGAAGATATTTCTCGGAAGAGATCGAGATTTTGGGAGGATTCTGTAGTTTTCTATTATCGGCGGGTTTTGAATGTGAGGTAGGCCAAAATAAGCGGCTTTGTTCCCTTCATTACTCCAAAGACATGCTAAGGATTAAGATAATCTACAATCCTGGTTTTGGGGGACTATCCGTTTTTTTGGACGATCTTTCGGAGCTGGATGAAGAGGGGCTGAGTCCGTACATTCGTGAATTAAGATATACCAGGCTCATATCGAGGGCTGAGAGGCAGGCTCTCAACGAAAGCCTTTACGGACTCGATCCGCTTTTGACGGGAAAACTGCGTCTCACTGCAGAGGCTTCAATATATGCGGATTTCATCAAAGAGAACCTCGAAAAACTGCTGAGCCTGTTTCCTGTTAAAAGAGCAATTGCCGAGGGCTTGCCCACTATTGTCTTAACCCGGTCTCGATCGTCATTCGAGCTGGACTGAGGTCGTCTGTCATTGCCAGAACAGTATCAACGGCCTTTTGTTCGTTCGCGTTTTGGCCCTTGATCTTTATGAGGGTACCGACTTGGTTACTGATCATCTGTCGATATCGGTGAAATATGAGAAATTATTACCTACATATTGCAATTGTTACAGGTATCGGACTTTTCGTTCTTGTCAGGTACATGCTTTTTTTCAGAAGTAACAGAAAAGACCGCATGCGAAGCAATGGAAAAGCCCCCGTCCTCCTACATCTTCCCAAGGCTTATATCTGGGTTGGTGCAATGCAGTTCACCTTCTCTATGGCCTGTTCAATTTTGTCAGTGTTGCCCCCGGAGGCTCTCGGCGGAGTCATTGTTAATGGGGGCATCGAGATATCGCTACTCTTTTTGGCTTTCAGTTTTTTGGGAGCGGTTCTTGTGATCGCTCCTCTGGTATGGAAAGTCCGATTATTCAGAGATGAGGATTATTTCCTCTACACCACATGGCTCGGGCGCACCTACACGATCAAGTACACCGATATCGTCTACTACACCGACAGCGAGATGTATCTGATCATCAAGATGCCGAAAAGAACCTTCTACGTGGATCCGATGGCTCTCAACCGGCACCTGCTATCGCATATGTTGAGAATGAATAAGGTGAAAGATCTGGACGCGATGTCCGAAGACGGGTGCATGACCATAAGGCTTCCGAGGGTGTATCTGTGGGTCGGTGCTTTCATGGCCGTGTTCATGTCGGTGGTTGTGGGTGCTTTCATCTTCCTCGGCAAATCCGAAGGTGGAGTCATCGAAACCCTGGCGACGGTTCTATTGTTTTCCCCGGGTATTCTTCTCGGTGTGTTCTACGTATTGCAGGCCCGTACCTGGCGGATAGAGGTTTTCAAGGGAAGAGATCACTTCGTCTACACCACCTGTCTCGGGCGCACCTACACGATCGACTATGCGGATGTCGCCTACTTCAGAGATGGAAACCACTACCTGAGTTTCAAGGCGAAAAGGACCTTTTACGTCGATGTCAAGGCGATAAACTCCGAGGTCTTGCGGAAGGCGTTTCAAAGACACGACGTGAAAAAAGTCGGATGGATGCCCGATATCGCTCTTTTCCGGAAGAGGCGCTGAGGTGACCGATGTTCTCACGACATTTCTGACACCGGCGCTTACGGGTATCGTTCTCGGGGCCTTGTTCCTGTTCGTCCGAAGGGCCAACGATAAAAAACTGCTGGAAAGCGAAGGGAGGAACCATGTGATCGTCCGCCTCCCGAAGGCGTTTGTGTGGATCGGAGTTATCGGGGTTCTTTTTGTCTGTTCGCCTCCCTCATGTCGCTTCAACCCTCGAAGGCTACGGGAGGAGGATTTGCTCCCACCAGCTACATGAAAAACCAGTATCAGCGAATTCCATTCAAAAGGTGATGTATGGATTATGAAAGGCAAATAGCTCTCGCCGCTGTGTTGTCCATTGTTTCATTTCTCATGATTAGGAGCATTCTTCAAGAAATCGGAGAGCTCTATCTGCGAAAAGGTCAATACGAGAGAAGGCGGCGTGGACAAACATTCCGGGAGTGGTTTTTGTATAAGCGTTTTCGCGAAGAGATACCGAAAGGTTTGATTTGGCTTTACTACGCAATATTGATAATGCATCCTTCATTGATCTTGTGTGTAATGTCGACACAGATTGTTCAGTCAATGCAGCAAGTCACATCGGGCTTGATTTACGGAGTGATAGTGTTTGATGTGGCTTGGATGGTTATCATACGATTTCTATCTTGGAAGCCTGGAAACCCTTGGTGTCATTATGACCAATGGGTTTCCAGGCCGAAAAAAGCCAAGACAAAGAGGCGGGGCAAGGGCAAGCGAAGTTAGGGTTGTGCCGCGTTCTGCTAAGCACGGCGTGTGGGATTTACTTGGGCATGAGTGATCAAGGAGGCTGTGCCATATATGTCGGCCGGATATCGGGTAAAGAGATGTGCCTCGGAAATCGGGGTGGTGATCGTCCGCCTCTCGAAACTCGAGCTTTGGGTTCGGGGTGCGGCGGCGTTGTTTTTCTCGTTGGCATTCCTGGTGACCTTTCTGCCCCAATCCTATTGCGAAAGATGCAATGGACGATTCCCTTAAAGCGGTCATTGCGATATATGACGGGCAGAGAGATTGCACAGGCGGGGGAACTTATTTTCACAGTCATCCAAACCCTGGTGATTGGAGATACCATAATGATTATGAGCAAGTATTCATTGACGGTACCGAAAGGTTTTACTGGTACCGATAGACGAGGAGGTGTGGTGTGCTCAGAGCAGTCATATGTCCCACAATCTTTGTGTCGCTGTCATTAATGGCGTGCGGTACCTCTGCTCCCGAAAACATTGAGTCCGAACCCGAAGACAGCAGCTCGCCCGCACGACAAGAAGTGAGGCCGGAAGATCTGATCAATCCCCAGGTCATCGATGGAGGGCCATATTTCAAACTACTTTCAGGAGACGGATTCATGTCTTACTACTGTGTCTACGGCACCGACGGCAACGTTGTGGAGAGGGGCGGCTATAACGGCAGACTTCCGCGGCTCACTCTCATCGACGGAGACGTAGTGAACATTCACAGAGGAGTGGGTACCGGTATTGCGTGGGATAGATACTACAGCCTGAGCAGAGATGTGTTTTCAAAGACGTTCACCTACGTCTGTGCGTTCAGTGAAGAATGCGTCGCATATATTCATATTCCCGATGAAGGAAATCCTTTTGGAACAAGGAGTTTGGTTATACGAAATGCCTTCGATAGATCGGAGTACTACAAGGAAGTGCAACTGGATTTTTCGAGGAGCCACACGCCGGTACTGGATGCAGGTTTTATCAACGATAAAATGCAGCTGAAGATAACCTATCAGACCGGGGATGACTTCCGTGAGGTTACCGAAGTTATCGATTTGAACTAGAGGGTGCCAACAGCCTTAGGGATATCTATGATGATCTCATGGGTTACTATGAAGTCGGACCGAACAGGGGATACGGATCATGAAAAAGGCCATCACGGCAGCGGCTCTCGTCGTCTTGACACTTTTCGGCTGTAGCGCAAGCAACGGAATCGAGATAGGCGACTCGTTCTTCGACACCAAAGAACGATACGAGCGTGTCTTTTCGCGTGGCACCGTATCCACCTTCCAAACCGGCGATACTTATACGGCCGTTATTACGGATTATGTGACGCTCCAAAAGACCGTGGAGTTTTCCCAGGACAGAAGATGTCTCGATGTTCAGGGATTGACTCCGGTTGCGATCGGGGATATACGGCGGTATTTGGGAAAAAGCGTTGGTGAGTTGGTGTCGGAATTGGGGGAGGTGCATGATGATGCGGGAAGCGGCCTCTATATACCCGCCTATATAACCGAAGACGGGTACGTGGTGACTTTTTCCTCACTGGATGACACCATATTCTGTATCAATAAATATGATCTGTTATCAGGCGATAATGTCGACCGGGTGGTGCTTTGAGATCCGGTGTCACACTCAGCTGAAGAAGATGTGTGGTTATGAAAAAAGCATCGACGGAGTTTTCCGAAAGGTTGAGCTATGTAAAGCCCGGGCCTTCCTTCGGCGGTGGCCTGGATGGGTTTCTCTTGTCCACCGACGGTGGTTCGTTTTATTCCTCGGCTGCAGGCGGTTCTTATGGTGTTGATTACTATTGGGTTTGGGACAGAGAATGATGGATCTAAATACTCCTTTATCGATCGGGATAGGCGCAATAATGATAGGCATCGTTTTTGTCATCATGCAGGTGCGCAGATCCGAAGACGATCTGCCCAGGTGCTCTTGGGTGAAGAAGATATTCGGTGATAGGGCCGGTAGGGCCGGGGTTGTTCTGGGAAGCCTCAACTTCGTTTTCATAGGTATAGCCTCGGTTATTTTTCAGGATACGCTGAGTCTGCCCGTAATCGCAGGGATGTTTCTCATGGCACTCGGGCTCGAATGTTTCGCGGGAGGGTTCGCGGGAGGAAACGCTTTTTTCGAAGATCGCTTCAGTGATGAGACGAACTATCTCATCGATTTACTGACGGGCGGCGCGGTGCTGTTGTTGGGGGCAGGTATGATCCTGGGGCATACCTGCATCGATTGGGTGGAGACATCGATACGGGTGCTTACAGCGATAAGGGATGTGAATGGATGGTTTTGAATGGATTGAAAAGTTGAGCCTCGTAACCGACCACGCTTCATTTCAGCACTTCCAGGGCTTTTGCCGCCCCGCGTTTAGCTCCAGATAAAAAATCGATTGTCACCTCCGCCCCGGGGTCTGTTTTGATAAACTGAATACCCAGTGGTTTTCCGCTGGTGAAAGGTTTATCGTTTGTGAACGACATCGTCGCTGCCCTGGTTCTTTGCGTGGGCATCCCCATTATTTTCTGTGTTGCCATTCCTTTTCTCGTAATGGCGATGTTGGCTGCCTCACTGGAAGAAAAAGCTCCGAAGGCCCCCAATTTCCGCGGAACCCGGGTTTACAACGGCTTGGGTATCGTTTGGTTCGTCTGGCTTATTTCCTTTTGGATCGGTGCGCAGTTCATCGAGATGCTTCACATGGGACAGCCGTATTGGGTGGCCCTTATCGCACGGTTGTTTCCCCTGATAGCCGGCTCCTGCGCCTTCGGCCTGTTCGACGACTGGGCCGGGTGTAACAACACCAAGGGCTTCAAGGGACATCTCAAGGCACTGGCAAAGGGTCATCTGACCACCGGGGGACTCAAATTCCTCGGAATAGGCTTTTTAAGCCTATTCATCTCGATCTCGCTTTTCTACCACGGGGCGGAAAGTATCCCCCGTGTGATACTGTGTACCTGTGTCATCGCTTTGATGGCCAACCTCATGAACCTGTTTGATCTGCGGCCGGGCAGGGCGCAGAAGATGTATCTGGTGAGCTTGGTTTTTGCGCTCGCATTCATCTTCGTGTTCGGCATGGTGGCGGTTTTGGGAAACTGGGGGCTGATAGCACTCGCCATCGCCGCTTTAGGGCCGTTGATCGCCACCTGGCGTTTCGACCTCGGCGAAAAAGGCATGCTCGGAGACGCTGGAGCAAACTCCATGGGGGCTTTCCTCGGCTTTCTCTTTGCGATAGCCTTGCCGGATTGGGCGCTTTTGGTATTGGCGATAGCCTTGGTGGCGGTTAACCTACTCAGCGAGAAAGTCTCGTTTTCAAAGATCATCGACAACAACACGGTGCTGTCATTTCTCGACGGCCTGGGGCGTAAAAAGGACATAAACAACGAAAAGAGCGAAACGGAAGTGAGCAGTTAGTTATGGCAAAGCACATTTTTGTAACAGGAGGAGTCGTGTCCTCGCTGGGCAAGGGCATCACCGCGGCATCCCTCGGGCGCCTGCTTAAGGCCAGGGGCTACAAGGTGACCATGCAAAAGGCCGACCCTTATCTCAATGTGGACCCGGGAACCATGAGCCCGTTTCAGCACGGTGAGGTTTTTGTAACCGACGACGGCCATGAAGGCGATCTCGACTTAGGCCATTACGAGCGCTTCATCGACGAGAGCCTCAGCCAGGAATCGAACTTCACCGCCGGCGCGATCTACCAGTCGTTGATCGCCAAGGAGCGCCGCGGCGACTATCTCGGGGGAACCGTGCAGGTCATCCCCCATATGACCAACGCCATCAAGGATCGCATGACCCGCATCGCCGAGCGCTCCGCCGCCGACATCGTCATCACCGAGATCGGTGGAACGGTGGGCGACATCGAGTCGCTGCCGTTCATCGAAGCCGCGCGTCAGTTCAAGATGTCCAAGCCGCTCGGCGACGTATTGTTCGTCCACGTGACTTTAGTGCCCTACATCCCCTCGGCCCACGAACTCAAAACCAAACCCACGCAACACTCGGTTAAGGAGCTACGCTCCATCGGCGTGCAACCCGACTTCATCGTCTGCCGTAGCAGTCAGAACCTGCCCGACAAACTGCGGGAGAAGCTGGCGCTGTTTTGTGATGTGCGCGAGGATAAAGTCATCAACTGCATCGATGCCCAAAGCATCTACGAGGTGCCGCTCAAGTTGTATGAGCAGGGCTTCGACTCCAAGGTGCTGGAGGGCCTGGGCTTGGAACCACACCCGATCGAGCTCGGGGATTGGCAGACCTATTTCGATCGCCAGTCCGAGTTGGCGAAGTCGATCGACATCGCGGTGGTGGGCAAATACGTGTCGCTGCCGGATGCCTATCTCTCCATCATCGAGGCACTGGAGCACGCCGGCGTGTACAACGACCGCAAGGTGAACGTACACCTGGTGGACGGTGAGCTCTTAAAGCCCAAAGAGGTCGACAATGTACTCGGAGACATGGATGCGGTTTTGGTACCGGGAGGTTTCGGTAGCCGCGCCTTCGAGGGCAAGATCGCCACAGCCCGCTTCGCCCGTGAGAATAAGGTGCCGTTTTTCGGCATCTGCCTCGGCATGCACGCCGCCGTCTGCGAGTTTGCCCGCAATGTCGCGGGTATGCAAAACGCCAACTCCTCGGAGTTCGAAAGTGAAGTACCCTATACGTTGGAGTACCCCGTCATCAATCTGATGTCGGAGCAGGAGGGTATCGAAAACGCCGGCGGTACCATGCGCCTGGGCGCCTATCCCTGCAATCTCAAGGCCGAAACCAAAGCATTGGCGGCTTACGGAGAGTCTCCGGTCTATGAGCGTCATCGTCATCGCTACGAAGTCAACAATACCTTCCGTAATCGTCTGGAGGAGGCAGGACTGGTAGTCAGCGGTGTTTCTCCCGACGGGCGTTTGGTGGAGATGATCGAGATCGCCGACCATCCCTGGTTCGTTGCCACTCAAGGACATCCCGAGTTCAAAAGCCGTCCGACCAAGCCCCATCCGCTATTCTGTGAATTCGTGCACGCTGCCGTTGATTTGAACGAAAAGCGGGCACGCGAAATCGACGGAGAAGTCGAGGAGTAGAGCATCGGAGGAGTCGGGGAGAAGATCATGACCAATGATGGAAGTGCCGAGGCGAAGGGGCACGGGGCCGANNACACGAGTGGAGGCAGCAAGCGGGGTCGTCGCCCCTCGGCACGACAGGCAACGCCTGCTCGATTGTTTTTTCGAGTTGGTTCGCATCGATTCGGAGAGTCGTCATGAAAAGCGGGTCGCCGAGTATTGTCGTGCGGCCTTGGAGGCAGCGGGCTGTACGGTTTTCATCGATAACAGCTTGGCGCGCACCGGCTCGGACTCGGGCAATCTGATCGTTGAGCTGAAAGGTGAGCTGCCGGGCAAGATATATTTTTCCGCGCATATGGATACCGTGGTGCCGGGGGTCGGGATCGAGCCCTACATCGATGACGAGGACGTGATCAGGCCGCGGGGCACAACCGTGCTCGGTGGAGACGA
>DOMT01000115.1:197-2419 GCA_003509825.1 Coriobacteriia bacterium | reverse complement strand
AAGTAAACCCCACCCGACCATCGGCATCATTCTTACGGTGTGCGAGGAGCTCAATCTGCTCGGCGCGCTCGAAATGGATCCGATGGACTTCAACGGTGAGCCCTGCTTCGTGCTGGACGCTGCCGGTGCCCCGGGAGGCATCATCATCGCCGCACCTTTTCACTGTAAGTTCAAGGCAACGTTTACCGGCAAGGCGGCGCATGCCGGCGTGGAGCCGGAAAAAGGTGTGTGTGCCATCGCGATGGCGGGCCGTGCCGTTGCGGCGATGCCGTTCGGTCATCCCACGGAGCGAACGACCGCCAACGTGGGGACCATCCACGGCGGTGTGGCCGACAACATTGTGGCGGATTCCTGCGTGCTCACCGGTGAATACCGGGCTTTTACCGCGCCCGAGCGCGATGCGGTGAAGGCACAGATCAAACAGGCCATCGAAGACGCGGTGAAAGACGCAAGGGCTAGCGTTTCGGTGGAGTGGGAGGAGCGGGTGCAGGGCTACGAAATGCCCGCGGACGCCCCCATCGTGCGCACGGTGCTCGACGTAGCCCAAAGGTCGGGGCTCGATGCAACGACGGCATACAGCGGCGGCTGCTCGGATGCCAACGTCTTTGCCGGCCGGGGGTTGAAGTCGGTGGTGCTTGCAACCGGCATGACCGACGTGCACGGCCTGTCGGAAAGTCTGGCGGTCAAGGATCTCGAGAACATCACGGGCCTTTGCATCGATATCGCTTACAGCATGTGAGCGTATCGTCGGGTTTGTGTGTTGTATACTTAAGAGGGCGGGGTGTTCGGTATTTCGGTTGTAGCTGTAAATCGCGCATAACTGATCGGGGAAGGTGAATCAACAATGGGTAACGATACGTCGGGGGCGTCGCTGAGGGTGGCATTGTGTGAGGATACCCAGGTAGACACGGAGCTATTGACTGCACTTATCGATATGAGCGGAGTGGCGTATGAGTTGGATGTGTTTGCCACGGGCGAGGAGATGCTGGAGGGTTTCGGCAAGGATCGCTATGATCTGATATTTCTCGATGTGTTCATGGGAGAACTATCAGGGGTGCAAACAGCAGAAAAAATCCGCGAGGCAGACACGCATGTCGTCATAGTTTTTACCACCACAAGTGAAGATTTTACGCGTGAGGGCTATCGCCTCAACGCATATAAGTATGTACTCAAACCGGTAAACCTCAATGATGTTAAAGACGCTTTGGATCTGGCTGTTATGGTAAGAGATAAGGCAGCAGGTGCTTCGCTTGCGATAGTTACCGATAACGTTCCGGTGTTCATCCCACTTCATGACATTATCTTTGTGGAATCCAGCAACCGCAGATCGCTTATCTATACGCTTGATGGGACGTATGCGACAACCATGACCATCGATTCTTTAGAAAAGCTCTTACCTGCGCCCCGCTTTCTTCGGTCGCATCGTTCTTACATCGTCAATCTCGATCACGTAGATGATATCGATGAGGACTTTATTATGGACAACGGAGAAATTGCGTATATAGCAGTAAAAAATCGGCGCAGGATAAAAAACCTGTATGATGAATACCTCTTTAATTCTGTAAGAGATAATGAGTGATAGAGTAGATGTCTCAGCAGCAAGACAGGCGTTTTAAGTTTTCGGGTGGCATGCTCTATGCAATAGTTTTGTTGATCCTGTTGATCTTTATTATTGGTGCGGCGGTAGCACCAAGTTACCAGGTTGTCTATTACGATAACCAGCTTCGGCACATTCCAAGCTTGACCATGATAAGAGATGGCGTCCAAGAAGAGATACGCCTTCCTGCCACTCTATATGATGTGAAAAAAGATGAGCGAATCGTTCTTACAGGTAACTACCAAACCAAACGCCACGACAGTCTCCTTGNNTTTTGTAAAGATCGAAGGGGCCAAGCTCGTACTTTTTGTAGATGATAACGAAGCCTATTCTATAAAAGGTGAAGCTAATACTTATCCAACCTTCCAAAAATATCCTTCACCAGACATCATGTTTGTTGCTCTGCCCAATGAGAACAGCACAAAGACGCTGCGTTTTGAATATACGGTTCCTGAACCACGAGACAAGCTGGAATTGCCGTTGGTCTATTTAGGGGAAAACAGCATACTCTTTGGGCATCTGGCTTCAGAGAACTCTTTGCCCTTTGTCTTGGGTGGGATACTTTTGCTCAGCGGCGTACTAATCATCTCGTTTACCCTCTTAGTGATGCAGCGACTCAAACAAA
>DOMT01000115.1:0-191 GCA_003509825.1 Coriobacteriia bacterium | reverse complement strand
ATGATTGGCTTTTGCAGTAACGATTTGACCGTGTATCTCATCACCATGCCCAATCTATTGCACTCTGCCTCAATCATTGGAATAACGCTTTTTTCGGTACCTCTTTTACAGTACGCACGGTTAATGTTGGATCCTGTGCATGCAATGCCCTTACGTGTGTTTCAAATCATTATAGGTCTTACCATTGCTGT
>DOMT01000161.1 GCA_003509825.1 Coriobacteriia bacterium | reverse complement strand
AGCCTCCCTCCCTTGTGAGGCGAGCTTTGACTCGCATCTCTGCTCCTAGCACTCTCAACCCCACCCTGGAGTGCTAGGAGTACCTATTTCGGAGCCAAGAGCAACGGGAATTGCCTCCCACAAGATCACAGGTTTTGCTCCGGAGTTTTCCAAAGTGAAAAATCCTTTTCGAAGATGGTTGTCAGGCGTGCAACTTGTTTCACTTTGTGGTAGATTTACCAGCTGAAGAAAACCATTAGGTTTGATGACGTATGGAGAGATGGCAGAGCGGCTGNNTGCGCTCCCTTGCGCTCCCTTGCGCTCCCTTGCGCTCGCCTACTCTCTCCTTCTTTTTTCTGCGCTCTCACGCTGTTCTCTCTTGCGCCATTTTGCGCTTCTCTTTGTGCGCACTTCTGGTATCCTACTGATTTGAGTTTAGGAGAGGTGGCTGAGCGGCTGAAAGCGGCGGTCTCGAAAACCGTTTGTCCGGCAACCCCGGGCACGGGGGTTCAAATCCCCCTCTCTCCGCCACTATACATCCGCTTATAGGATTTCAAGCCGGTTTCGGGCAGATATGCCGATGACAGGCTTCCTGCCCGATCGTGCTGCTGTAAACAAACGGCTCCTTCGTTCACCCGACCTCTATCGAGGGTAAAAAATCAGCTTTCGTGCACAGAGTTCATAAACTCCTCAATCGTTGTGATCTCGGCACCATAAACATCTTTGAGATAGGCAACGCCTGAGTCGAATTCATTTTGCGTAAACGCCTCAACACCATCGGTGGGTATGACAATGTCATATCCGTACTGATAAGCGTCGGCGGAGGTGTGGCGCACGCACATGTGTGCATGCATGCCGCAAATTACCACGCGCTTTATGTTGAGCTCCTCGAGGAGGAGGTGCAAGTCGGTTCCAAAAAAGCCCGAGTAACGGCGTTTGGGCACGATATAATCGGTGCTGAGAGGGGCGAGCTCCGGGATAACTTCGGCACCCGGCGTGCCTGCCATGGCGTGTTCTCCCCACAGAGCAAGCTCGTGGTCGATGCCGGGCAAATGAGCGTCATTCGAGTAAATTACAGGTAGCTCATTTTGGCGGGCAAAGGCAACAAGTCGGGCAAGGGGGGGAATAATGCGTTGCGCCCTATCGCAGGCAAGCTCTCCTGTAACAAAGTCATTGAGCATGTCAACGATGATAATGGCGGTTTTTTTCATAAAGTACTCCTTTTATCAGTGCTGTTTGTTTTCCGCTTTTGCTCACCGGTATCGTTTACCGCTGTTGTTTTGCTGCTTCTTTATGGTAGCGCAAGCAAAGGGGCCCGGAGTTAAAAATGTTTGGCAGTTGTCAAGCTGTTCTGAAAGCTCAAGCCAACGCTGTTTAGACTCTTGCGCCCGCCCGGGCTCTCCTGTATATTAGAATATTCTAAAATACTAAAATGAAAGGCTGAAACCGTGGCTCAGAAGTATGCTTTCGTCGAAAGAGAATGTGTGGCTTGCGGCACCTGTGTGAAGGCGTGCCCCCGATCGGCCATGACCGTCTATAAAGGTGTTCGTGCAGGGTGCGATGCGTTTATCTGCGCCGGCTGCGGCACCTGTGCAAAAGCCTGCCCGGCCGCGGTGATACAGATGATATCAAAGGGTGGCGACGAATGAAAAAGACCTGGAGGGACTACCTCTGGATAGCCGAGCTCACCTATGTTTCACTCGGGCTTTTCAATATATTGTTCGCCTGGCTCGGCATGGTATTTTTCGTCACCCCGCTTCTCATCGCAATCTTCGGCGGCGGCAAAACCTACTGCAATCATTTTTGTGGACGTGGGCAATTGCTCGGTCTTCTCGGCGGCAGGCTGAGGCTTTCTCGCAATGCTACCCCTCCGCGGTTTTTGCGTTCGGCCTGGTTCAGGTACGGATTTCTCACCTTTTTCATGACGATGTTCGGGCTTATGATCTTTAGCACCTATAAGGTTTTTACCGGCTTGCCCCTTGAGCAGGCGGTAACTCTTTTGTGGACTTTCAAGCTGCCGTGGACGTGGGCGGAGGTAGGCGCTGTGGCACCGTGGATGGCCCAGTTCGCCTTCGGGTTCTTTGGCGTGATGCTTACCTCGAGCACCCTCGGACTCATAACGATGGTACTATTGAAGCCGCGTTCGTGGTGTGTATATTGCCCCATGGGAACCATGACCCAGGGGATTTGTAAACTTAAACATGGAAGGGATCCCGGCAATCATGAAAGAGGATGCGAAAAAGGTTGCGGAGCTGCTTAAGCTGCTTGCCAATGAGAACAGAATGCTGATTTTGTGCGCACTCATAGAGGGGCCTAAAACCGTGGGAAGGATCGCGGATCAGGTGCCCGGAATCAGCCGGTCGGCCCTTTCCCAGCACCTTCATCTGCTCAAAACGGCCGGAATCCTCAGCTCCGACAAACATGCGCAAAACGTTACCTACTCGCTGGCCGACCACAGGATAGAGGATGTCGTGGTNNGTACTGCAAAGAGGATCCGAGTCGGGCCGAGGGCTGAATCCGCAGCGGGAACCCGACCGTAGTGGGGACTGAGTCCACCGTGCGGGAATTACTTTCGGCTGCCGGGTTTACGGGACGGTTGCGATGACGGGGGAGGTTGTGGCTTTGGCCTATAATGCTGAGCGTGCGGTGAGCGATTTCAGAGCGCTCCACCGCGTATTGCAGGACAAAGCGACTTTGAACGTTCCTCATAATGAATATCCGCAACGGAGAACGACTGAAGGCAGGTGGGCGCCGGATGGTTGGGTACCGATCGGCAAAGCGAAGGTAGTGCAGCAACGTGAGTAGGAAAAACAAGGCCGATGATAATCGGCGGAACCAAGCAGAATCCCGGGATAAATCCGCACAAAACAGTGAGCAGGGCCGGCAGGACAAGCCGCCGACAGGCAAGCGTGCAAGCCGTGTGTACGGCAATCCCTTCGTCATTGCAGCGGGCAAAATCGTGCGACGTCTGGCGCGTCTTAAAGGCGGTAGTGGCTCGGCGNNTCGGCGATGCCCGGCGTGGTTGTGGATAGGATCGCGCCCGATTTTGCTCCCAAGGTGCTGGGCGCGCTGCCCTACGGCGTTGTGGTGGTGAGTGGAACCAACGGCAAGACCACCACTACCAAAATCGTCACCGAGCTGCTGGAGTCTCAGGGCCTGCGGGTGTTTACCAATTCATCGGGCTCGAACTTCATGCGAGGTGTTATCGCCTCACTGTTAAACGACATAACGGTGGCCGGCCGACTCGACGCCGATATCGCGGTTTTGGAGTTGGATGAAGCCCACGCGGTGCACTTCGTAAAACGGGTGGCGCCGCGTTATTCGCTTTTGCTCAACGTGTTGCCCGACCAATTGGACCGCTTCGGCACGATCGAATATACGGCGNNGAACTGCGAGGACGTGCAGCTTCCGGCCTTCGGCGGTGGCGCTATGGGCAACTCTTTGAGTGCCCGCGTGTGCGGATTCGGTTTGGGCGAGCAGATGCGGGAGCGCTTTTTGACGGCCATCGGCACCGTGCCGACGGACACGCGAGCGGTCTCGGTCTCAACCGACGACTACGGGCTTTCGGCATCGGTGCTTCTCGGCTCGATGACCGGCAAGCAGGTCGGATACCACATCGACGGAGCGGAGCATTTCACCGAGCTGGCGCTCAAGGGTCTTCACAACGCTTATAACGGAGCCGGAGCTTTGGCGCTGGTCAGAGAGATAATGGCCGACGGGCCGAGATGCGGGGAGGGCTCCTTTGCGCGACCGGGCTCCGATAACGATCGGGGGTCGGGGCAAGGTAAAGCCCGTAAACCGGAGCAGGACGCAATCCGCACATCCGAGCGCGATGGGCTGCTCGTTGCCGCTCTCGCCGAGATACAAAGCGCCTTCGGACGCGGCGAATCGTTCGTCTTCAACGGGCGTGAGATCGAGATGCTGCTGGTTAAAAACGCCGGCGGCTTCAGCCTGGCGTTGGAGTCGTTTGATTGCGAGGAGGCCGCGGTCATGATCGTGGTCAACGATGAGGCGGGCGACGGTCCNNCCACAATGCCCGAGATCACGGCCGACAACGACATCGTGATGCTCAGCGGTTCGCGGGCCTACGACATGGCGCTACGCCTGGAGTACGACGAGGTTCGCTACCGGCAGGTTGTCTCCGACCCCATCGAAGCGGTGGACAAGGTCCTAGTCGATGGAGCCGCCGCCTCCGGGGACAATCGTCCGCTGCACATCTTTTGTACCTATACCGCTATGATGAGGCTCCGGCCGCGGCTTATCGCGCTCACCGGACTCGGCACCTCCCACGTGGCGGCAACCGACAGTATCCCCGCAAGCACGAAACAGGTGAAGGCATGAGCCCCGAGATACAACCCCGCACTTGGCCGAAGCTCACGGTCGTGCACCTCTATCCCCACGAAATGGACATCAACGGTGATTACGGTAATCTGCTCGTGCTGCTCAAGCGCCTGCAGTGGCGGGGCATTCCCGTCGAGCGCGTGCGCTACAACGTAGGCGATGAGTTTCCTGCCGAGCCCGATCTGATCTTCGGTGCCGGTGGTGAGGTGAGCGCCGAGTCGGCGGTGCAGCGCGATCTGCTCCGCCTCAAGGAGCGTATCGGCAACGAGGTGGAAGGGGGCGCCGCGGTCTTGGCGCTCGGTGGCACCTATCAGCTCTTCGGCCGTAGCATCAAAAATGCCGAGGGCGAAGAGATCGAAGGTCTGGGCATCTTCGACATGGTTACGGTTTTCGAGGGTGAACGTTTTACCGGCAACGTGGTTGCCGAAAGTGAGCGCTTCGGCACCGTGGTAGGCTTCGAGAATCATTCGGGCAAGAGTTATATCGGCAGGTCCGACAAGCCGTTTGCCCGGGTACTGTCGGGCAACGGCAACAACGCGAAAGACAACGGCGAAGGCGTACAACTCAAAAGCACCATCGGCAGCTACCTCTACGGTCCACTGCTGCCGAAAAACCCGGCCATTGCGGACTTTCTGATCGCAAAGGCGCTGGAGCACAAGCTCGGCAGTCGACTTGACACCGAGGAGCTAGCCCCACTCACGGAGATAGATGAATGCGCCGCCAGGGCAGCCATAGTGGCCCGTAGCCGCATCCGCGGAGAGATGTAGACGTGTTTGAGGGCGGAGTCCGCGTACGGTGCGTGTAATGCTCGATTTATGCTCATATTAGGGGTTTTTGCCGCATCTTGAGCAAGATACGGTGACCGCCCGGCAATGTTATTGTACATTTCGAGCCGGATGCTTATTGCAATAGAAGTTTTAACCAAGACCGATCTCGGTGCTTTCCTGTTGCTCTAGCGCTTGTACATTTTGCTTCTATGATCGATTTTAAAGGCGAGAACGACCAGCCGCTCATCTTGTATCTCGCACAAAACGCGAAAGCTTCCAGGCTTGGGTTTTAGGCTTCGGATTCGGGTTTGCTTGCGCGTATACAGGCGAGGAAGGCGTCCGCGTAGAGCTCGGCTTTCTTTTGCCCGACGCCGGCTACCTCCAAAAACTCCGCTCTGTCCCGCGGCTTTTTGGCGCACATATCGACGAGGGTGGAGTCGTGAAAGACGATGAAGGCGGGTAGATCCTGGCCGCGGGCGATCTCGGTGCGCAGCATCTTGAGCTTGGTAAGAAGCTCCTGATCTACGTCACCCGCCAAATCGCCGGTTGCGGCTTTGGTGGCCTTCGCCTTGCGCGCCGGCGCCTCCTGCTCCTCGTCCATGCGAGTTTTGGCTTTTGCCACCTTGAAGGTAAACGGCTGCCGCAGTTTGATGAAATCGCGCCCCTGCGGCGTGCAGGTGACCACGGGGTACTTGCTATCGGAGACCTTGAGGTGGCCCGCTTCGATGAGTGCTTCGAGCACCGCGTGTGCGTAGGTTTTGGGCACGTCTTTCATGATGCCGTAGGTAGAAAGCGTATCGAAGCCCGAGCGCGTGACGTTTTGCGCTCCCGATCCTCGCAGGATGTCGACGAGCATCACCCGACCCACGCTTCGCTCGCGCTGTTCGAGTCGCAGCACGCAGGAGACGATCTTTTGCGCCTCGGCGGTGGCATCCAGCGTCTCGCTCTCCGCCTCACAGCTCGAGCAGTGTTCGCAGCGATAGGGTGTGTCCGTCTCGCCGAAGTAGCGCAGGATAAACGAGCGCAGGCAGTCGGTGGTTTTACAGTAGGAGGCCATCTTGCGAATGCGCTCGAGGTCGCGGGCGTAGAGCTCCTGGGAAAGCTCGGGATCCATGCCCCTTGCACGCCGGTCTTCCGCACCTCTCTCGGCAAAATAATTGGCCGTCTGTACATCTTTTTTGTTGTAGATCAAGATGCACTCGGCGGGGCTGCCGTCGCGTCCGGCTCTACCCGCCTCCTGGTAGTACGACTCCAGGTCGCCGGGCATGTTGTAGTGCAGCACGAAGGCGATGTTGGACTTGTCGATGCCCATGCCGAAGGC
>DOMT01000016.1:1542-5437 GCA_003509825.1 Coriobacteriia bacterium | reverse complement strand
GCCGCCCACTCGGGGGTCTTCTCGCCCGAACCCGCGTAGCCGCCGGTTCCCATGAGGTAGGCCTCGTAGGAGAGGTCCTCTTTGATGGTGAGTGCGCCGGCCTTATCCAGACCCATGAACGCGGTGGAGGTGGGTTCAGCCTGCTTCACGTCCTCGATGAAGGTGTCGCTGTAAAACCCTATGAACTTGGAGCGAATGAACTGCTCGTCGAGCTTGCCACCTTTATGCAGGTAGTAGATCATGCCGGCGATGAGCGCCATGTCGGTGCAGGGGCGGATGGGGATCCACTCGTTGGCCACGCCCACGGCGGTATCGGAAAGGTGCGGATCCACCACGATGATGCGGGCCGAGGGGTTTTGCAGGCGCACCTGCGTGATGAGGTACTGCATGGCCGAGCCGCTCATGCGGGTGTTGGCCGGATTGTTGCCAAAGAGCACGATATTCTTGGAATTGACCAGGTCGGTGACCTCGTTGTTCGCGTAGGCGGCGCCGTTGAACAGCGGCAACTCCCAGTTGATCTGACCGGTGGAGTAGTCGCAGTAGTGGCGCAGATAGCCACCCCAGAGGTTCATCAAACGTGCGAAGGCCGAGCGGTCCGGGTGCCAGGAACGGGCGATGGAGCCGCCGAGCTGGCCGGTGCCGTACTGGATGTAGAAGGCGTCGTTGCCGTATTCGGCCTTGATCTCCTTCATGGTGTCAGTGATCTCCTTGATGGCCTCATCCCAGGAAATCTCCTCGTAGATGCCCTCGCCGCGCTTGGTTCCCGCCACGCGACGCAGGGGCTTTTCGATACGCGTTTGGTTGTAGATGCGCTGACGGTTGGTGCGACCGCGCACGCAGGAACGCATCTGGCTGATGGCGCCGGGGGCGAAATCGTCGGTACCCTCGGTGTCGGTACCCACGCGCACAACCGTACCGTCCTTCACGTACAGCTGTAGGGGGCAACGGCTACCGCAGTTGACGTGGCAACCCGACCATACGACCTTGTCGTAGGTAAAGTCTTTGTATTGCGCCGGGGCCGGGGCCTTTCCCTTTACGCTCGGCGCACAACCGGTCAGTGCCGCACCGGCTCCGAGCACACAGGACCACGCAACAAACGACCTGCGGCTCAAACCCGCCGCCCCGTTCGCCGGCGACTCGATATTGTTCTCCACACTTTCTCCTTTCCGAATGTCTTCCTAAAGCAAAAAAATTTACTTTGCTTTAACCTAACGACCAGTGTAGAGAGCATTGCAAACAACCTCCATGTAACTAACCTGCATTTTCCCTTATGGAATTCTTATCAAACTATTACCGCCAGCATAACCGCGCAGGGGAGGGCAAATTCTGCCGGAAATCCGGCAAATAAGCGAGAGGGATAATAACGAGAGGTCACGGGGTGAATAACGGGGTGGGGAAGTATTGCTTGAAACCCGCGCTTTCGAAAAATGATCCACCGTTGCTCCTGCCGGCCAAATCATGTGAATCGGCTGCAAAATTCGGCCAAATCATGCGAAAGTCACCATTTTTACCTGAGAAACGGCCGAATTTGGCGACTTTCGCATGATTCAGGCCATTTTGTCGCTTTGCGACGATCAAGCCCCTAAACAGCACAGATCGCCATGAAAATACTCTTTTCACGTTTTCGTTGAAGATTGCGGCTTAATCCTGGAAATTCCGAAATTTGCCCGATAGGGGTTGTTGTAAACTCTAGTGCGATATCAAGCGGTTTTGTCGAGGCAGGTTTTGTTCTGACAATGGTTGGGTAAAGAGAAGGTGGTAGCTTTTGGCGGCAGAAGATTGTGTGGCGCGATCGGGAAGCGTGGTTGTTCTGGCGAGTGCGAGTCCGCGGCGGTGCGCTTCAAGCCGCTTAGCGACGACGACATCGAGCGTTACCTGCAAAGCGGCGAATCCTTCGACAAGGCAGGGGCCTACGCAGCCCAAGGCGAGGGAGCGCAACTCATCGCGAGCATCGAAGGCGACCGCGAAACCGTAATCGGCCTCCCGGTGAGGCGGCTGCTCGAAGAGTTTCCAGAAATATGGGTTAATAGTAGTGCGAAAAATAGTCTAATAAAACAACGTAAAATGGTATAGTATAATTGTTGTATCAGCTATAGTGCGTAAGGAGATCTCATGGCTGCCAGCAAGCAGGACTATGTTAATCGCATTATTGCCTCACGATTCGAACACCTGCTATCCGGTCTTCCGGCTCTTTCGCTTGAAGGAGCAAAAGGAGTAGGCAAGACTACTTTGGCGAAAAGGTACGCAAAGTCGATATTTCGAATGGACGACGAGACGGTTTCCACACTGGTCGTCGGGACACCGGAAATCATCAAAGAGTCAGCGCATCCAGTCCTTCTGGACGAGTGGCAAGCTGCGCCGTCCATCTGGAATACGGTCAGGCACTTTGTCGATGAGAACATGGAGCCGGGGCAGTATCTGCTCACCGGAAGCTCTGCTCCGAAAAAGGCAAAACTCCACAGCGGTGCGGGGAGGATTGTTCGGCTTAAGATGCGACCTTTTTCGCTTCAGGAGCGCGGCTTGGCCCCCTCACTCCTTTCGCTCGGTGCCTTGCTCGAGGATGATGCGGATATCAAGTCGCAAGCTGTGGAAGTTCCACAACAGGCGTATGTGAAGGAAATTCTCTGTTCCGGATTTCCAGGTGTTAGGCAGGTGGCCTCTGAATACCATCGCGAAATTCTCGATAGATATATCGACACTATTATTGAAAAAGACTTTTCCGAGCTTGGTTTTGAAGTGCGTTATCCGGAGACATTGCGTGCATGGATGAAGGCTTACGCTGCGGCAGAGGGGTCAACGACGAGTTATGAAAGCATTATGAATGCGGCAACTCCCGGGCAAGATAAAAAACCTGCAAAAGCCACCACTATGGTTTATCGTGAAGCGTTGGAGGCTCTTTGCATTATCGATTCCGTCAAGCCTTGGCTTGCTGAAGGGAATCTCTATCGCAATCTCGCAAAAGCGCCCAAGCACTATTTGGCTGATCCTGCATTGAGTGCTCGTTTGCTTGGTGTTACCGAAGACAAGTTGCTGCAAGGCGAAAGGGTTCAGATTTTGGGAGCTCAGACAAAAACACTGATTGGAAGGCTTTTTGAAGGTTTGGTGGCCCAGAGCCTTAAGGTATATGCGGGTGCTCTGGGGCTGCCGCTATGTCACATACGAACCACTCGTGGAGATCATGAAGTTGACTTCGTTATTGAAAAAGGTAACACGCTCATTGCGTTGGAGGTCAAATTTTCTCCGAAGATCGAGGAACGTGACGGTGTTCACTTGGATTGGCTTGAAAGAAATCTTCCGGGAAAAAGGGTGATAAAAATCGTTGTTTATTCAGGCAAGTATCTTGTTCGGCAGGAGCAAGACAAGACGATTTTTGTGCCGGCGGCGTGTTTGGGAGTGTAACGAGGAAGTATGGGTTTTCGGGCCAGGTCTACCGATCCGACGGAGAACCCTATTTATCGAGGGCTTTTGCCGGAAGGGATGGCTTTTTCTGCCACCCCTTCCGTTAGGTCATGTGTTTGCTTCGGTGCCGTTAAAGGGCAATCAGCTCGGCTGTTTGGGCGCTCGGGGTTGAGGCTCTTGTTGCGTTCCAGTATCCGTTGTGCAGGATGGAGGCGCGTACGGCAAAGCGATAGTTGCCGCTCGGAAGCTCGAGAAACGTGCCTATCTCNNCTTTTTTGTCGAGCTCGCCGGTGTCGGTGTAACGATAGGCGATGATTTCGTAGCGCTGCGCACCCTCCACGGCATCCCAGGCCAAAAAGCCGTCTTCGATGCGGACGTTTTGCGGTGCGGCGAGGCGGCTCGGGGCCTCATGCGTTGCTGCATTGTCGGGTTTGGGTGCGGTGGGCTCTTTGGGCGCTACCGCGTCGGCAACGTTGGAGTAGGGGATAAACTGCAC
>DOMT01000016.1:0-1522 GCA_003509825.1 Coriobacteriia bacterium | reverse complement strand
CGTGGCTTTTGCCCGGGTGGGACAGACGCGTGACCCCGCTGGCCTGTCCGTAGGAGCCGTCCTTGTAGGCGGCTAGAGCTCTACGCTGCACCGAATCGCCGCAGGTGATCTTAACGCTCGGCTTCGCATCGTCGGTAAGACCGCTCAACCGGTAACGAGGAAAAAGGGTTGCCGATGCGGCGTCCGTTTGTATCGTCACCGTAAAATCGCCCGCACCGTTGTTGATGATGTTTGTGGTGCCGAGAGAGGTGCCCAGTTGGGTGATGCCACTGAGTGTCGGCCCTGTCTGAGCGGCGGCTTCCTGTGTTTGCCCACCGAGCGGATCGCCGTAGGCCTGCAGGGCTCCGGGTCCTGCCGCAACACTTAAGCACAGCTGGGTCGAAAGTGAGAGAACTCCGATCTTTTTGGGTAACTTACGTACATAATCACTTTGTTTCATCTACGTACCTCTTTCGCTGGAGTATGGATAGTACAGTCAAATAATACAATCAACAAGCAATTAATTACAGATTATGCAGTATAGTTTTACATAGATTTGTGCGGGAGCCCATGGGTGTCATAGGTGCGCTGCTACGGAACCGGAATGGCAAAAAGAGCACCGTCGCTCGCTATTTCCCGTCTATGACAAGGAAATCAATCCCCTGGAGGCCCGGTGGCTTGTCATGAGCGGGAAATAGCGAGCGACGGGGTGCTAAAACCTCAAACCCGCTTCTTGTTGAATACAGCGAACGATGCAACCAAGAGCGCGACGGTCAGCCCGGCGGTGATCAGCATCGCGGGTAGAAAGTCCGCCACCTCCTTGCTGCCGTTGAGCAAACCGAGGGTGTTGCCGGCAAGCGATATCGGGTTGTAGGCCTGTGCGGCGGGGATGATGTTGAGTAGGCTGAAGGCAAGTATCGGGCCCAGGCAAAACAGCAGGCTGCCGTAGAGGTTGCCGAACAGGGTGCCGCCGAAGATCAGCAGCGCGATCAACAACTCGCCGAAAATCCAGAGCGACAAAAACGCCGACATCGCGTTGCTCAGTATGGCCGCGGGCCAAAAGTATTCCGTGTACGCAAGGCAAACACCCAGGCAGAGCAGGTAGCTCACCGTCCACAGGGCACTGGCAAAGAGAAATTTGGAGAGGATGACCGTGTGGCGCGGCATGCCTTTGGTGAGCAGGTTGACGAGTGAGCCGCGGTTCAGTTCGCCGGCCATGCTGGCGTTGAAGGTGATGATCAACGCCAGCATGCCCATCTGACCCACGTTGCCGAAGAACTGCGCCCACGAATCCATCGCCGTCGGCTCCGGAGCGGTGATGACGATGCCGCCGCCCAGGTCGACACCGCTGAGCATCTCGGNNGGCAATCAGTGGGCTTAAAACTCCGAGGAAGATAAACACCACCGCCAGCACAACCAGGCGATAACTACGCAGGCTTTCTGTAAATTCCTTCTTGAAAAAGGCCACAAACGACTTCATTGCGCTACCTCCAGATATAAGCTTTCTATAGTTGGTTCAGCTACTTCGAACCTGAGTGGCAGG
>DOMT01000124.1 GCA_003509825.1 Coriobacteriia bacterium | reverse complement strand
CGCCCGCATGCTCTCCCGGGTAAAACCACCGATCCGCAGATAATCCATACAACCGTTGCCGATGACGATACGCTGGCCCCGGCAGCGCTCCAGCGCTGCACCCACCGCCTCTACCAGCGTAACGCTACAGCCCATCAAATCCACCAGTGCGATATCGGCGTCGGCGATGTCGTCGCTTAAGGCAACGAGCCGCTCGGCTCCGCTTTCCTTGGCAATCGGATACACACGGAGAGTGAGATCCACTCCGTGATATCGCTCCGCCCTCTGTTTTTCGCAGCGTTTCAAGGCGCGGCAGGCTTCGGTTGAAACGGATACGACGGTGAGTTTTACCACGTCTCCTCCTTGCGTTTGCGAGTCGGATTTCTCCGCCCTGCTATCGGCGGCAGGCTCTTTCGCCCCCGCCTCGGACGTTTGGGCCAGCCCGGCAAAGTACTCGTCACAGAGCTTTGGACCGCCTGCTTTATAGATGCTGCCCCGCCTCATCCAAAGCACGCGGTCGGCCATGGCTTTGGCGCAACGGCTGTCGTGGGTTACTATCACCTGCGTGGTGCCGGTCTCCTGAGAGAGCAGCTGTAGATTGGCAAGAATCATGGCAAGACCGCCGTAGTCCTGTCCAACCGTGGGTTCGTCCAGAAGCAGGAGCCGGGGCTTGGCAGCCAAGATTGCCGCCAACGACAGCTTGCGCTTTTGTCCCTCGGAAAGCGAGTGCGGATGCTGCTTTGCAAGAAGCTTGAGGCCAAAGGCCTTAAGCATCTGTTCGGCCCAAGCGCCGTCCTGCGCCTGATACAGCAGCTCCTCGTGCACCGTGGGCATAAACAGCTGGTAGTTGGGATTTTGATAGACATAACCAACCTGTTTAAACCAGGCGGGTTTTGGTTTTTTGCCGCTATCGGGCAGCAGGGTTTGTGTGTAGCTACCGGTAGTGGGTGTGATGAGACGGGCCAGCAGACGCAAGAGCGTGGTTTTTCCACTGCCGTTCTCTCCGAGTATAACGATACGCTCGCCCATCTCTATATCGAGATCGATATCTTTGAGGATGGTGTGTTCCCGTACCGAGTAGCCTGCCTTTTTCAAGCTGAGGCACGGAGCTTTCGAGCTCCTGTCCTGCGGGGGTGGGGCGGCAAAGAGGTTGAGATCCGGCCGTTCGCCCTCGGTAAGTTGCCGGGGTTTGCCGTCCTCGATCCATATCACCCTGTCCGCATAGGGTAGTACCATGTCGAGTCGGTGCTCCACCAAAAGGATGGCATAGCCGTCGTTTGCCAGGCCGCGAAGCGTAGAGAGCAGGGCGTGGGCGCCCGCTTGGTCCATATTGGCAAAGGGCTCGTCAAAGAGCAGGATACGCTGATTCATCGCCAGGGTGGCGGCGGTGATAAGCCTTTGCTTTTGTCCGCCGGAGAGCGTGGCCGTGTTTGCGTCGAGGTCAAGGCCCATCAACGTGCAGCCCGCCTGTATGCGCTCGGCCGTTACGGCGCTTGAGAGCCCCAGGTTCTCGCAGGCAAAGGCCAGCTCGTCTTCAACCTGCGCATGCACGATCTGGTTCTCGGCGTTTTGCAGCACGCTACCCACCTGTCGGGCGATATCGGCGATTCTACTGCCCAAAATACTCACGCCGTCAACGAGAATGTCTCCTTGTTGAGAACCGGGAAAAAAGTTGGGGATCACTCCGTTTGCCGAGGAGAGCAGGGTGGACTTGCCCTCGCCGGAGAGTCCGGCGAGCAGCACCAGCTCACCGTAACCGAGGGTAAAGTCGCAGTGATCCAGCGCCGGCTTTGAGGCATGTTCGTAGCAAAAGGAGTAGTCCTTAAAGACCAGCGCCGCCTTATCCTGCTTGCTCATAGCAACACCATCCCGAGTATACCCGCGCCGGAAAACAACAGCATGCCGATGGTAAAAAGCGCGTCTCTTAAGGTAAAGGGCACGCACTTATACACGGTGGTCTCCGTGGCCGTGAGACTAAAGGCCCGCGTTTCCACCGATACGGCCAAAAGATCCGAGATGTTGATGAGCTGAATCACGAAGGGGATGAGAAAGGCGCGGTAGAAGCCGCCCACGTTATACCAGGCCATGTTGACCCCGCGGGTGCGCATGGCCTCGCGGATGCGCCGGATCTCGCCGGCGAGAATGGGCACGAACCTGATGGTTACCAGCATACCCAAAGTGAGAAAGCGCGGCAGGTGCAGCCGGGTCATACAGCGCGTGAGATTGACGGGTGGTGTGGTGATGAGTGCAACGACCGAAAGTCCCAGAAGCACCACGCGGCCCAAGGTGGCCATCGCGGTGTTCCAGTCGCTCTTTATGAGAATCGATACCCCGCCTGTGATGATACCGAGCGGGATGAAGATGAGTAGGCATTTTGCCACGACGCCGCCATAACCGAAAGCGCTGTAAAGCAGGCAGAGCGCTACGAGATAGGCGGTAAAAACCTCCGGTTTGCTCGACAGCACCAGCCCCAACAGCAGCACAAGCAGAGCTGTTGTGACTGCCACCAGCGGGTAAATGGGGTTACGTACCTTAAGCCTGTCCCACATTATTTGAGCTTCCCTGCTTTTTGTAGCTCCTTGCCCACCGTGCGCCCCGCGAAGCCGCCTGCAATGCTGAGGATGATGGTGCCCGCCGTTACGATCAATGCCATCATGGGATCGCCCGCCAGATCGTTGAGCGAGGTGCCGGTGAGCCACATGCTGAAGATAATGGTAAACGGCAGGGTGAGCGGTATGTAGAGGGTGGCCGCCAGTTGCGCCACGCCCGATTTTTCATAACTGCGCCCTACAATCAGCGCCAGAACCTCGGCACAGAGGCTCCCCAACAGATGCATGCAAAACATCACCGGGCTCATCATAAGGAGAACCAGGCCGTTCAAGGTGGCCGATATCGTGAGGGCGCCGGGCTTTTTGACCTTCATCAGGGCAATGGTTCCTATCAGCGCAAAAAACGGCGCGGTTACCAGGCTGCGGNNACGGTAAGCATACCCACGATCACCAGCACTGCGGCGATGATGGCGAGAAACACGATGTCACGGAGGGTAAACGCCTGAAGCTTCATGAAACGTTCCTTTCGGTACATCGCCCTGCTTCCGCCACCTGCTGCATCGGTGTGAGGCAGTCGTCTATGATCCGGTCGATCGCGTCGGCGGCAAGCACTCCCTTTTCAAAGGGGGTGCGCCGCATGCGATGNNCTGAAGTCATTTTCTTCCACGGTGCTTCGCCCTTCGTAGGCAGCGAGTGCGCAGGCGGTTTTGATCATTCCGATGTCGGCACGGTGGCCGTCCACCTCGAGCGCAAGGGAGATTCGCGCGGCATATATCAGGAGCTCATCGGGGCAACTCACGTCCTTTAGGTTACGCTGCGCAGTGACGATGAGCTCGGCCAGATGCTGCTCCTCGTTTGCCCAGGCGCACATGAAGGCATCGGGATCCTGCTCGTAGCTCAAGCGCCGCCTGACCACCTCGACCCTGCTCTGCGCATCGCCTTCTCCCTGCACATCCGTCACCAGGCCGAATCGGTCCAAAAGTTGAGGACGCAAGTCGCCTTCCTCGGGATTCATGGTTCCCACGAGGGCGAAGCGGGCGGGGTGACTGAAAGAGATGCCCTCGCGCTCCACGGTGTTGATGCCCATGGCGGCGGAGTCGAGCAACAGATCGACGATGTGGTCGTCGAGCAGGTTAACCTCGTCCACGTAAAGTATCGCCCGGTTGGCTGCTGCCAAAAGTCCCGGCTCGAAGTGTTTTTTGCCGGTTTTGAGTGCTTGTTCGATGTCGAGGGTGCCCACCACCCGGTCTTCGCTTGCGTGCACCGGCAGCTCGATGACGCGCATCGGCAGCATCGTTGTTTCGAGTGGAGCTGTTTGTGCGGCACAGGCGGCACACAGGGTGGAATTGTCGGCGGGGTTACAGCCATAGGGGCAGCCGCTCACCACCTGTTGCAGGGGCATGAGGTTTGCCAACGCCCGCACGGCGGTGGACTTCGCGGTGCCCTTCTCTCCGCGAATCAACACGCCACCGAGCCCGGGGTCGATGACGTTGAGCACCAGCGCCCGCTTCATGGCTTCCTGGCCCACGATTGCGCTAAAGGGATAGGGCGTTCGTTGCTTCACGTGCTCACTCCTTTGTGTTGCTCAGGCTCGGGAGTCGATGATCAACCGCCTGTGCGAGTCTCGTCGGTGCCTCGGCTTTAAGATCGCCGACGGTCAACAGGTCGGCTTGTAGGGCTTTTGCGAGTTGTGCTGCCAACCCGAGACGCACGGTCCCCTCCTCGGTATCTACAACGATGGCAGGTATCGCCTTGCGTGCGAGGTGTTGTGCCGCCTGTAGGGCTGCGGCAAGCGGGTCGGCTTGCTCGGCCCAGGTTGCCCGGCCGTCGCTGAAAACCACCACCACCGGGGCGATGTCACCGGTGCGGATCCGCTCGTTGGCAATGGTGCGCAAGGCCAGTTTCAGCCCTTCTTCCAAAGGGGTTTTACCACCCGTACTCAGATCGGTGAGCCGCGCTTGGGCCAGCTCCACGCTACGGGTAAAGTTGAGCAGGAGTTCGGCGCGATCCTTGCGAAAGGCGATCAGCCCCACCCGGTCTCTCTTGCGATAAGCATCGCCCAACAGCGAGATCACCGCCGCCTTTACCATCCGCATGCCANNTCTGCACCCATGGAGCCGCTGGCATCGACCACGAAGAGGATGTGTCTGCCACTGCGCCTCTGACGCACCTTGATGCGCAGGTCATCGACTTGCACGGTGATGGCGAGGTTTTGATGCGTGGGTGCGGCCGAAGCGTGGTGCGTGGGCGCACCGAGATTGTGGTGCGTGGAGGCAACCGGGGTATCGCGCGTGGGCGCGGCCGGGGCACTTTGGCAGG
>DOMT01000008.1 GCA_003509825.1 Coriobacteriia bacterium | reverse complement strand
ACTCGGGCGTCGGCGCCTATATCCCTTGACGCATCTTCGGCTGTCGCAGCGACGGCATGTGTCCGAAGCGCTCGCTTGACCCGGGCCAGAAGCTCCCGTAGACGAAACGGCTTGGTGATGTAGTCGGCGGCGCCCTCTTCAAAAGCCCGTACCACATTACCCTCATCATCGACGACGGTGAGAAACATCACCGCGGTATCGGCGTGCGCCTCGGTAAGCGCGGCGTGAACGTCGAAGCCCGTACCATCCGGCAGGTTCATATCCAAAAGCGCCAGATCGAAGCGGGTGTCGGCAAGTGCCACACGGGCCTCTTTCACATTCGCGGCACAAACGACACGGTAGCCTTCCTGCTCAAGCGCATAGTCAAGACCCGACAGGATCATCCTGTCGTCCTCGACGATCAATATCGAGGGCATCTCGGTACCGTCGGTCACAGCCACTTAATCTCCCTTATCACTCTCAACGCTCTCATTACTATATCATTTTCACTCAATGGTTTTTGCGAGGAGCACCGATGGCCGGATAACGAGGTGATGGGGGGATCGGGGTAACGCGCCGCCGCATGTGCGCTACGTTACCCTCCCCCGCTTCGCACCCGCTCAGCCGGTTTTATACATTGACGGTCATTCGTAACATTGTTATATTTCACAACAATGTTACAAGTAAGGAAAAGAGGTGCCCGAATGGCCGGCGATGTTTTTAATGCCCGCGCAGAGATATCGAAGAAAGCGCTGCTCAGAGAAACGGGTATCTCGTATGGGCAACTGTATCGCTGGAAGCGCGAGGGCTTGATACCCGAGGAATGGTTTATCAAGCGATCCGCCTCTACCGGGCAGGAGACCTTTTTTCGCCGTGAGCGCATCATCGGACGTATCGAAGCCATCAAGTCGATGAAGGACGACAAGACCCTTTCCGAAATCAGGGAATTCTTCGAAAACGATCGCTCCGGCGCCGATCTACGCTCGGCCCTGATCGAAGGCGGAGAAACCGATCCGGAGTTCATCGACACTATGACCGATATCATACACAGGATGCAACCCTCGAAAAAAGCCATGCTCGCTGTAACCGCATTGATCGCCGCGCTGGCCGAGGCGCGCACGGAAGAGACTGAGAAGCGCAAGCTGCTCATGCGGGTCGTCGAGGTTCTTTCGGGAGACAGCCGCTAGTGCCGTCGTTATCACCACGCACCCCACTCCCCTTTACCGAGCGACAAATCGGCGGCTCACACCGAAGGACCATGGCCTCCGTAAAGGCACAAACGCCGACGCGTGGTATACTTTCCCCTGCTCTATCACTACACTGTTTTAGAGCGCTGAAGTGAACCGGGGGACGGTCACATTGTATGAAAGAAAGGTGGCGCACAGATGAAAAAGAGGATTATCGTAACACTGGGTTTATTGCTTACCGCAGCCCTTTCGGCAACCCTGTTGCTCGGGTGCTCGGGTGGTTCGGGGGGCTCCGGCAGCTCTTCGGCCTCGGACAACTCCACGACGAGCAAGAAATTCATCGTCGGGTTCGACCAGAGCTTCCCGCCCTACGGTTACGTGGGTGACGACGGAAAGTTCACCGGTTTCGACCTGGATCTGGCGGCCGAGGTTGCCAAGCGCAACGGCTGGGAAGTCGAATATAAGCCCATCAACTGGGATAACAAGGATCAGGAGCTCAACAGCGGCTCGATCGACTGTATCTGGAACGGCTTTACCATGGAGGGTCGCGAAACCGGCTACGAGTGGACCGAGGCCTATATGGACAACAGCCAGGTCATCGTGGTAAAAAAGGATTCGGGCATCACGAAGCTTTCCGATCTTTCAGGCAAGACCGTGATGGCACAGGTAGACAGTGCCGCCCTGCATCTGCTTGAGACCGACGGAGATCAGGCGGCTCTGGCAAAGACCTTCAAGAACCTCCAGCAGGTAGCCGACTATCAAAGTGCTTTCCTTGAACTCGAACAGGGCAGTGTGGACGCCGTTGCATTGGATCTTCCCGTGGCCAAGTTCCAGATTTCCGGCAAGGAATCCACCTATCTGGTACTCGAGGCCGATCCGTTGTCCGTCGAGCACTACGTTGTCGGATTCAAGCTGGGTAACACCGAGCTGCGCGACACGGTGCAAAAGACCCTGAAGGAAATGATCACCGACGGCACGGTGGAAAAACTCTGTAAGAAATACGCCGACCAGGGCATCGACTTCAAATCCTGGTGTATGGAGAAATAGTTTCGTTTGTCTGAAACATGCTGTCGCACACAGGCGGCAGCATGTTTCCCGAAAGGTAGTCCATGGAATTTTCCACTATGGTGGGGATGCTCGGTGAGGGTTTCATCACCAGCTTACAGATCTTTTTTCTCACGCTGCTCGGAGCGCTGCCGCTCGGGCTGGTGGTGGCCTTCGGTCGCATGAGCAGATTCAAGCCACTCTCGTTATTGGTGCAGCTCTATATCTCCATCATGCGTGGCACGCCGCTGATGCTCCAGCTTATGGTGGTGTATTACCTCCCCTACTTCGGCTTCGGGATTTCCATGGGCGACGGATATCGCTTCACCGCGACGATCTTCGCCTTCATCATCAATTACGCCGCCTATTTTGCCGAGATCTATCGTAGCGGCATCCAATCCATGCCTCACGGGCAGTATGAGGCGGCGATCGTCTTGGGTTACTCCCGCCCGCAAACCTTCTTTTTTATCATCTTTCCGCAGGTGGTAAAGAGGATCCTTCCACCGATGACCAACGAGGTCATCACACTGGTCAAGGACACAACGCTCTCGTTCGTACTCAGCGTCCCGGAGATGTTCACCCAAGCTAAGGCCATCGCCGCCGCACAACGTGCCATGACCGCCTTCGTGGTGGCCGGTGGGTTTTACTATGTATTCAATCTGGTGGTTGCATTCGTGATGAACCGCATTGAGAAGAAGATGGATTACTACCATGAATAGCGCGAGCGAAAAAACCACCGGGGCTTCTGCCACAGGTGATGCCCTGCTGAGTGTCAGGCATCTCAAAAAAAGCTTCGGCGAAAACGAGGTGCTGAAAGACATCAGCCTTGAAGTGGCAAAGGGTGAGGTGGTGGCGATCATCGGGCCCTCGGGATCGGGAAAATCCACATTGCTCAGATGCGCCACACTGCTCGAGACATTCGAGAGCGGCAGCTTAGCCTATGGGAAGCTGATCATCGCCGAAAACAACGACAAAGGTGAGGCGGTCTACGCCTCAAAGGCGATGCAGAAGCAGGCGAAATCGACCTTCGGACTGGTGTTTCAGAACTTCAACCTCTTCCCCCACCGCTCGGTACTGCACAACATCACCTCGGCCCCCATGAGCGTACAGAAGCGCGGTAAGGAAGAGGTATTCGCACAGGCACGGCTGCTCCTGGCCCGCATGGGTCTGAGCGACAAGGAGAACATGATGCCCTGCGAACTTTCGGGTGGACAACAGCAGCGCGTTGCCATCGCCCGAGCTTTGGCACTCAACCCCGAGGTATTGTTCTTCGACGAGCCCACCAGTGCGCTCGACCCCGAGTTGACGCGTGAGGTGCTGGGGGTCATCCGCAGTCTGGCCGCAGAGCATATGACCATGGTCATCGTTACACACGAGATGTTCTTCGCCCGCGACGTAGCGGATCGCATCATCTTCATGGAGGGTGGGGTTATCGTAGAAGAAGGCCCCGCATCCGACCTCATCACCAACCCCAAACAAGATCGAACCAGGGCCTTTTTAGCCGATTACACGGCATAACCGCACTCTATACGTGAGGCCGGCTGTCGTGCGAACCGCCGGAACCGGACGCCCCCGGCCTTTAGCTGCGCGACAGACAGGCTATCGCTGTTCGTCGGTGAGAAAGAACAGCGCCAGCGTACCGGGGCCGGAGTGCGCACCGATGACGGGATCCAGGTAGTTGATAACCACGTCTTTTACGCCGTATTTTTCGGTGATCATGCCCGCCAGCAACTCGGCATCCTCCAAGCAGTCGCCATGCGAGATATAAACAGGCAGATCGGCACGCGGTTCGCGGGCACTCTGCTCGTAATGCTCAAACATCGACTGGATCGATTTCTTGCGACCGCGCACCTTTTCCANNTCACCGGCACCAGACAACCGATATCATCCACATGCAGCACAGGTTTGATGTTCAAAAGCGTTCCGGCGATCGCCACACCCTTGGAAAGACGCCCACCACGCTGGAGGTATTTCAGATCCTCGACGGTAAACCAATGGGCGAACTCCAGCGCAGCCGACTCGGCCCAATCGGCAAGCTCGTCGAGCGTCATGCCCTGCTCCTTGCGCTTGGCGGCCTCGGTCACAAAAAGACCGTGCCCCAAGGCGGCGGCCAGGGAATCCACGCAACGCAGTTTGCGCTCGGGGTATTCTTCACTTTGAACCCTGCGCATCAAAGTGCTCGTGGCCTCATAAGATCCGGACAGTGCGGAGTCGAAGCCCAGATAAAATACGTCGTTTCCCCGGTCGAAGCAGGCACGCAGCACGGCATCGGCCTCACTGGCGTTCACGAGTGATGTCTTCACCACCTTACCCTCGCGCATCATGCTGTAGTACTGTTTGTTATCGGTTTCCTCGCCCTCGGTGTAACCACGATAGGAGACTCCGTCGACGATGAATTCCAAGGCCAGAACCTGTAGGCCGTATCGTTCGATGAGCGCATCAGGCAGGTTGGAGGTGGAATCGGTGATGATCTCGTAAGCCATATCTTCTCTCAATCTTCGGTCGTTGATACGAATGCGTGAGTGGGTTGCGCATAAAAGTCCGATTTTTAAGACACGCGGTAATAATGCAGCATTATACCGCTAGTCGAAGTGAATATCTCCGAAGTACCTAAGGATTGTCAGGTCACTTCCTTGACCGGAAGACCTTGTTTCCAGGAGTCAAAAAACTCCTGCCCGATATCCACAGCCAGGAGTTTTTGGCGCGAGGTGAACCCGCGGTTTATGCGAATGGCGCTCTTGGGAACGCCGAGCGATTTAGACAGGGTTTTAATCACCGCCTGATTGGCCTTACCGTCATCGGGGGCGGCGCAAACCCGCACCGCCAGTTCGTCCCGGGCTTCGGACAACCAGCCGACGACCGCATCCCTGTCGGCCCTGGGTGTTACCTTGATCGATAAAGTCAGCTCAGCCAAAGTACGCAAACAGCAAGGGGCTCTAGTCGATTTCCTCGATGTCGAGATCGTCCGCATCTTCAAGCACACTCGAAATCGAGGGGGCCGACGGCTCGGGCGCCACAGCCTTGATCGGGCTCTTGGACTCCGTAACCGCGGCGCTTACCGGAGTGGATGCGGCAACGGAAGCATCGTTATCTTTGGTCACGCTGCCTGTTCCGGAACCGGTTTTGCCGAAAAGCGGTGCCTGCCTCGGAATGATATCGTCGAAATCGGTAAGACGTTTTTGCGCGTCGGATTGAAAATGCTTGAGAAGCGAGAGGTATTCCGTCCTGAATTGCTCACAGGACTCACGAAGTCTATCGAGCTCACCGAGGGTCTTCTGCTTTTCGGCAAGGGCTTCACGCACGATGTCACGCCCTTTGGACTCGGCCTCACGGTACACCTTGTCGGCCTCTTTACGAGCCTCTTCCTTGAGGGCTTCGGCACTTTTTTGGGCTGCGATGAATGCCTTGGAGATATCCTCTTCGGAGACTTCGGATTTCTTTGCCGGAGCGGGAGCCGGTTTTTCGATGACTTCCGGTTCCTTCGCCGACGAGGCCTGTGCCTCTCTGGCCGCATTTTCCGCAGCCGCGACACGTTTCTCGGCATCGGCGACCTTCTGCTCGGCCTCCTTCATCCGCGCCTCCGCGGCCTTGATTCTCGAAGCTGCTTCACTCAATGCGCGATTCAGCGTATCGACATCAGTGGCGACACGTTCCAGAAAATCATCCACCTCGCCCGGGTCATAGCCCTTCTTGGCCTCACTGAAGCGAATCTCCTGGATTTCCAACGCGGTGATAGTCATGTTCTATCCTCTCCTTACAACAAACAAACGCTTTGCCATTATACCGTAAATTCGCAACGTAACAGCCAGTAAGGCAAAGTCCCTCGATGCCGACCGTCTTTTGATTTCCACCCCCACTGTCTACTTTCAGCCAGGCCCTTTGTCTTAAAACGGAATGAAGCCCACCAATAATCTACCCACCAACTGCAAAACTATGATCGCGATCAGCGGAGAGAAGTCCATGCCACCCGTGGCAGGAATAAATCTCCGGAAGATATCCACGAAGGGTGCGACGATCTTATCCAGAGCCTGGTAGATATCGTTTACCACTCCGCTCCCTTTGTTGAACCAGGAGAGTATCGCCCATGCTATTACGATAAACACATAAAGATTGATTGCATACATCAGAATCATACGTACCATCAGGCCAACTCCTCGGCTCTTTTCAGTGCGGCTTTTACTGCCGACGAAACCACGTCTCCAAGACCTTGCGCTGCAAAGGCTTCCAATGCGGCTTNNGCTTGCGTCGTTCCATTGGGGCTCGTCACCGCGATGCGTAATTCCTCCGGTGTCGAATCGGTGAGCATGAGATACCGCGCGCTTCCGTATAGTGTTTGCGTTGCCAGTAGTCGCGCGTCCTCATCCGCAAGTCCGATGGCAACACCTGCCTTACTGAGCTCCTCGCAAAAAAGTGCAAAATACGCCGGGCCCGATCCCGAGATCGCCGTCGTGGCGTTGATGAGCGATTCGTCGATCAATATGGCACGACCCATCAAGGAGAACAGTTCTTTTGCAAGCTCGCCTTCGGAAAGCGGCGTTTGTTCCGCGGTGCAGACGGCGCACATGCCGGCACCCACCATCAAAGGAGCATTGGGCATGACCCGCACGATGGCCGCATCGGGAAAATACGGCTGCAAGGTGGAGGTGGTTATGCCTGCGGCGATGGAGATGACGCGCGCGGGGCTGAAGCCCTGACAAGTGGAAAGCTCTTCACAGACGGCGCGTATGACTTGGGGCTTAACCGCCAAAATCACCGTATCCGGTGCTACCGCCTCCACCCCGCCTTCAACACATTCGATTCCGTAGGTATCGCTGAGTCGCTCGCGAAGCTCGGCTCCCGGCTCCGCCACCGTCACGGAGTCCGGATCGAACATGGCTCCGTTCACCAGTCCGGCCAAGATGGCTTCACCCATCTTTCCTCCGCCGATTATGGCGATCTTTCCTAGCTTTGACGCAATATTGTCCACAACGACCCTTTCCGGGTAAAACCCATCAAACACACGGTCCCCATACAAATCAAAAGCATATTTTAACCGCATTGCCCTGCCTTACAGGGAGAAATCGGTTATTATCCCCCTCTTTGGTCGGGAAACCCCCGATCAGAGTCGGATGGAGGCCTGCTCGCTTTCCGTCAGCGCACCGTTGCGCGTAAAAACATAGACCCTGTCGACATGGCGATCGACCTGTCCGTCCAAGGCGCTCACAACGCCGAATGAAAAGTCCAATATCCGTTTGGCCAGTTCGGGTCGGGTGGATCTGAGGTCCAATACGACGACGATCCCCTGCTTCAGCTCCTGGGATACCTGCTCGGCCTCACCGTAGGTTGCGGGGCGGATATACTCGATCCTTCGATGAACGCGTTGATGCACCTGACCCGTTGAGATGCGATCCTGCAAGCTCACGGGAGCGCCGAGTGCACTTTGATCGATACCCGCCATCGGCGAGACAGCCGGAACACCGCTACCCGCCCCGGTGTATTGAGCCACGCCCGAACCGAGATCGGCGGTCTCAGAGGAAGTTGCCCGACCCGAGGTTTCCATACGCAAGCGCTGCTCCTGTAGTTGCGAGAGGTTGCTTTCCGTCCTCGCCAGGCCGGGTTTGAAAGCCATCTCATCCCCCTGCTGCGACTGGAAGGACGAGGTGCTTCTCGGTGAAACCTGCCGTGCGGGTTGTCGGGAGGAGACGTAGGGCGAATCACCCTCCGCAGCACCGCCACGCTCATAGGAGCGACCGGACACCGAAAGAGCCGCCTGCTGGGAACGCACGTCCGACAAAGACACCAGAGGCGTGTGGTTGTCGGTGTAGTAATCGGCGCGATCCACGCCGAAGCGGTTCATGGATGCCGGGCGGTCATAACCGTCGTCATCGTAACCGTTGCGATACCCGTTATGGTAGTCATCACGATAGTCGTCATCATAGGCGGCGCCGTTATCGTATTCACCGTCATCATAGTATTCACCGTCGTGCTCGTTCCAGTCCCGGCCTCTTCTGCCGCCGCCGGAACGACCGCCTGTAAAACGGTCCCTGACATTATCTAAAAAACCCATAGTAACTCCTGAACGATTCTACCCGGTGTGACTGCATTTACGTTGTATTTGACCACCGGTCGACAAAAAGCCTATTTACAGCCAGATACTTCTGCCGATACGTACTATTGTAGCACCTTCCTCTATGGCGATGCCGTAATCGTCGGACATACCCATAGAAAGTTCGATTAATCTGATATTTTTGGCAGATTTATACATATTTCTATATCTATCACGCAATTCCCTCAGGCCCGCGAAGGACTTCCGGGCTGCCGTCGGATTTTCCCGGGCAGCCATGGTCATAAGGCCTTCCACCCGAACACCACCGAGAGCACAAGCAGCTTCGAGCGCAGCATCCAAATCGCCGGCGGCAAAACCGTCTTTACTGGCTTCGCCCGACATGTTCACCTCTAAAAGCACCGACTGAACCAAACCCGCCGCCTCGGCACGTTTGGCTATCGCGATAAGCGCCCGCTCGGAGGCAACCGAATGCACCAAAGCCGCCCTGCCGACGAAATCTTTGATCTTATTGGTCTGGATACTACCGATGAAGTGCCAAGACTCACCGGGGAAAGCCGCTTGCTTCTCCTTGAACAGAACCGTACGGTTCTCACCGAAATCATGGATCCCGGCGGATATCGCCGCTTTTACCTCTTCGAGACCGACGGTCTTGCTGACCGCGACCAACGTGACATCAGACACGTCGCGGCCTGCTCGATCACAGGCCGCGGATATTTCGGCGGATATCGCCGATACGTTTTTTTCAATGCGAGCATTCAACGGTCGTTTAAAAACCACGTTTCAAAAAGTCGGGGATGTAATCGTCGTCGAGCACACTTCCACCTGCAGCAGGTGCCGGTATGGTGGCTATATCGGGCTGCGGCGCATACTGCATCTCGCTTTGCCTGCGCTCGTCCATCTCCGCCATGGTGGGCATGGTGCCGAAATCGAGCGTGCCCTGCGTACTATGATCGCTGAATCCCGTGGCGATGACGGTAACACGTACCTGATCGTCGAGCGTGTCGTCGATGACGGAACCGAAGATGATGATGGCGTCCTTATCGGCGGCTTCCGTGACCGCGTCGGCGGCTTCCGAGACCTCGATGAGACCCATGTCGGAGGCACCGGCAACGGACACCAGAATGCGGTTGGCGCCGGTGATGGATGCATCCAGGAGCTTGCTGGAGATGGCTGCCGTAGCCGCCTCGATGGCGCGGCTCTCGCCCGAAGCTATACCGATACCCATCATGGCGGTACCCGCCTGCTTCATAACCGTACGCACATCGGCGAAGTCGAGGTTGATGAGACCGGGAATGGTGATGAGGTCGGTGATACCTTGGATGCCTTGGCGCGGCAAGTCATCGGCGATCCTGAAAGCATCGAGCATCGAAGTTTTCTTTTCGACGATTGCTAGAAGGCGGTCGTTGGGAATGATGATCAAGGTGTCGACCTGGTCCGCAAGCAACGAGATACCGTCCTCGGCCTGCATGCGACGCTTGCGTCCCTCGAACCCGAAGGGCTTGGTGACCACGCCGACCGTCAACGCGCCGATTTCCTCGCGCGCCACTTCGGCGACGATAGGCGCGGCACCCGTGCCGGTT
>DOMT01000095.1:9351-17000 GCA_003509825.1 Coriobacteriia bacterium | reverse complement strand
CCAGGTGGTGGCGATGCGACGGGAAACCTTGATCTCGCGCGAGGAGCGGATGGCCATGAAGCGCAGTAGCACCTGCGGCATACCGAGGTAACCCAGGCCCCAGGCCATGGTGGAGAGTATCGCGATGATGCCGAGCGCACTCGGCTCACCCCAAAGCGGCGTGCCGGAGGCGTCGAGCTGTTGAACTGCCAGCACAGTGTCGTTTTGCTGTATCACGTCCGCTGTCAACGGCGTCGCCGTTTGGGTGAGCGACCCGAAGCCGGGCACGCTTTGTATGAAAGCGATGACGTTGTCCACGCCACCGATATGGATGATGCTGCCGGCGAGCACCACGATCAGGGCGACGATCATGACGATGCCCTGGATGAAGTCGCTGGCGCTCTCGGCCAAAAAGCCGCCGATGAGCGTGTAGGCGAACACCAGAATCGCGCCGATGATCATCATGGCGATATAGGGCCAACCGAAGAGGGTGTTGAGCAACTTACCTGCGGCCACAAAACAGCTGCCCACGTAGATGGCAAAGAACACCAAGATGAAGAGGGCCGCAACACTCATCAAGATGCGTTTGGTGTCGTGGAAGCGATTGGAAAAGTAGTCGGGCAGCGTGATGGCGTTGCCCGCCACCTGCGAGTATTTGCGCAAGCGTTTGGCAACGATCAACCAGTTGAGGTAGGTGCCGCAAGCCAAACCGATAGCCGTCCAAACCGCCTCGCCGGCACCCGTGAAGTAGGCCACACCGGGCAGACCCATGAGCAACCAGCCGCTCATGTCCGAGGCCTCGGCACTCATCGCCGCAACCCAAGGACCGAGCTTACGGCCTCCCAGATAAAACTCCTCGGTGGAGGACTGCGATCTCTTGGCATAGAAAAATCCGATACCCAAAATCACCGCGATGTAGATGATCATCGCCACCAGAATCAATATGTCACTGGTTTGCATGACTGCCGCCGCCTTTCAAAGAAATACCACCTCGCATTTTGCCGGGATGAATTGGCCGATGGAAAGCACTCCCCACATTTCATAATCGCTGCATTATACGCCAAATCGGAGCTCCGAGGTGCCAACGGTGCCGATAATCACCGCGAGCTTACGGCCACAGGTACCGAGATCCGGCGCAGGCAGCACGGTCGGTTTTGTTGATCCGCCCGCACATAACCGTTCCCTACGGACGAATTATTGTTTACTATAGAAGTCACACACGGCGAGCGACCCGATTGGTGGAATCCAACCATGACACATACAACGGCCTACCCGAATATGGACAAGGCACAGGCGGCCAAAGAGCTGAGCGACCTGATGCNNCAAACTGAACATGTCGAGGGGCAAGCCCTCCCCCGAGCAATTGGATCTGTCGGATGGGCTGCTCAACGTACTTACGGGAGATGCAGGCCTGCTAGACACCACCGGTGAGGATACCTGCAACTATGGCAATCTGCTCGGAATCCCCGAGGCGCGAAAATTGATGGCTGCGATACTCGATGTGCCGGCTGATGAAGTGTTGATCGGCAACAATTCATCGCTCAACCTGATGTACGACACCGTAGCGCGCTCCATGCTATACGGTGTGGGCGGGTTTACGCCCTGGTGCAAGCTGGAATCCGTGAAGTTCCTCTGTCCCACACCCGGCTATGATCGCCATTTTGCCATCACCGAGAGCATGGGCTTTACCAATATCGAGATAGAGATGCTGGACGAAGGCCCCGACATGAGTGTGGTCGAGCACTTTGTTAACACCGACCCCGCCGTCAAAGGTATCTGGTGCGTGCCCAAGTACTCAAATCCCCTCGGTACCACCTATTCCGACGAAGTGGTGCGACGTTTTGCCAACCTCAAACCGGCGGCCGGCGACTTCAGGATTTTTTGGGACAACGCCTACGCCGTGCATGATCTCGAATATCCGGGCGATGAGCTCTTGAGCCTGCGTCAGGCTTGCATCGAGGCAAACAACCCCGACATCTACTATATGTTCTCCTCCACCTCCAAGATCACCTACGCCGGTGCGGGCATCTCGGCGCTTTCGAGCTCACGCCCCAACCTCGACGATATCCTCAAAACGATGGTTTTTCAAACCATCGGTGCCGACAAGGTCAATCAGCTGCGTCATGTTGCCTTCTTGCACGACCTGGACGGCGTGAAAGCCCATATGCGCAAGCATGCTGCGATCCTCGCTCCTAAATTCGCGGTGGTACTCGAGACCTTCGAGCGCGAGCTGGCGGGATTGAAGATCGCCGAGTGGACGCGCCCCCGCGGCGGCTACTTCATCTCGTTTCTCGGGCTGAAGAATACGGCCAAGCGAACGGTTGAACTGGCCAAGCAGGCAGGTGTGGTGCTCACAGACGCCGGTGCCACCCATCCCTACGGCTTCGACCACCTCGACAAAGACATCCGCATTGCCCCCAGTTACCCCTCGATAGAGGAGCTGGCCTTAGCCGCCGAGTTGTTTTGCGTCTGCGTGCGCATAGCAGCGCTCGAAAGCATCGCCGCCCGCACGCGATAAGTCCTGGCGTGGCCTCGGAGAATACGCTTCTATCCCAGCCCCAATATCTGCATGACCAGTAAGGTTGCCGAGAGCACTACTATCACCGTGATCGTAAACCAGCTGAGCACGTTGGCCAGCCTGCCGTTGCGGTATTCGCCCATCACGCGTTTGTTGTTGATGATGCGCACCAAAAAGATCAGCAGCACCGGCAAAAGGATGCCGTTGATGAACTGCGAGGTGAGCATGACGCCCATGAGATCGATGTTGGGGATCATCACCACGATGCAGGATATGGCGATGATGGCGGTGAATATCGAGCGGAATGCCGGAGCCTCGGCCCAGGTGTGACTGACGCCGCGCTCCCAGCCGAAGGCCTCGCAGATGGCGTAGGAGGTGGTGAGCGGCAGAATGCAGGCAGCCAGAAACGATGCGCCGACGAAGCCGGCTCCGAAGAGTTGCTTGGCGTAATCACCCACGAGAGGTTCCAGGGCTTTTGCGGCGCTCTCGGCGTCGGTAACCTGTATGCCCTGGCTGAAGAGCACGGTGCCCGTCGTAATGATGATGAACCAAACCACCAGCGCCGCGATANNGTCGATACGCTGGTTGACGAGCTCCTTGATTTTAATGCCCTTCTCCACCACATTGGCCTGGCCGAAAAAGATCATCCAGGGGGCGATGGTGGTGCCGATCAGGGCTATGATCAGCGCAAAGAACTCCTTTTCGAAGATCATGCGCGGTATGAAGGTGCTTTCGGCGACCTCACCCCAGTTAGGCTCGGAGATGAACGCACAGATCACGTAAGTGAGAAAAACCAGGCTGATGGTCATGAAGATTTTTTCGGTACGACGGTGCGATCCACCCATAACCAACGCCCACACCGCCACGCCGGCAACCGGGACGCTGATGTATTTACTCACGCCGAAGAGCTCCATACCTGCGGCGATGCCGGCAAACTCGCTCAAAGTCGTGCCGAGGTTGGTAGCCAGCAGAGCGCCCATGGCCAGGGTGGTGAGCTTGATACCGAAGTTTTCGCGGATGAGCGCGGCAAAACCCTTGCCGGTTTGCGCCCCCATGCGGGCCGCCGACTCCTGCACCACCATCAAAAACAGCAATGCGATGGGAATGGTCCAAAGCACCGAGTATCCGTAGGATGACCCGGCGACGGAAAAGGTGGAGATGCCGCCGGCGTCGTTACCGGCCAGCTCCGCGATGATGCCCGGGCCCATCACCGCCAAAAGCAGAACGATCCGCGATTTGCGTTTGGGCTGCACGGGTAGCTGCGCGGCCGGCTGCTCGGGCACTTGTTGTGTCTCGTTTTTCTTAAGCATGCAACAACACCCCCGCTAGGCAACGAGTCCGTTGAGGATGCCGGAGTGCATCAGTAGAACCTGAAGCCCGATCTGCACTATCAGGGCGAAGGCCATCATAATCAGGGTGAGCGATATGGTGGAGATCGGCTTGTCTTTGTTCAGGCGCCTGCGGGACACGACGGTAACCAAGGTGCCGGCGAGCACCGTAAGAAATGCGGCGACGATTGCCGGTGCAAAGCCGAAGAAGAGCATCAGTTGGACGGACGACAGGCTGAACCCTGCCTGAGTGCCGGAATCCACACCAGAACCCACACCGCTGCCCAGAGCCGCGAACAATACCGTGCCGAGCACACCGGCCGCCACCGCGATGAGGATCGAGGCGGCAAAGTTACGCGCGAACAGCCGCCTGGCCTTCACGNNGGAAGCGATGATGTTTCGCCCTAAGAGGCGACTAATTTTTGGTGCGTCGTCTTCCGAGCCGTATTCCAGCAGGTCGTTCATAGCGTAAGCCACCATCTCGCTTGCCACCAGCAACACAAAGGGCGCAAATACCAACGACGGAAAGACCTGCGACAGGTAACCCGACATCGTGGCGAGAATGGCAACCAGCGCCCAGATGATGAACCACATGTGCTTGCGCAGAAACCAAAGCAGCAGATTGCCGAGGGTGTAGGACTCGCCGTCACGGCTTAAGCCCCCCGCGCCGGCGATCTGTAGGTCCTCGCTGTGCTCCTCCTCCAAAACGTCGAAGGCGTCGTCGACGGTGACGATGCCGAGCAGGGCCTCGCTCTCATCGATGACAGGCACGGCCAAAAGGTTGTATTTGGAGATGGTGTCGGCGACGATTTCCTGGTCGTCGTCGGGCGCCACGGTTATGAGATCGCGCGTGGCCAGCTCGAAGACCACCTTGTCGTTATCGGCCAGCACCAAAGAGCGCAGCGATAAGGCGCCGGTGAGACGCTTGCTTTTATCCAGCGTGTAGACGTAATAGACGTTTTCGTGATCCTCGTCCAGATGGCGCAACCTCTCGATGGTCTCGCCCACCGTGGTGTCTTCATCCACCGCCACGAACTCCGGGGTCATGATACCGCCGGCCGTCTTTTCCTTGTAACCGAGCAGCGAACGGATGCGCTTTTCGTCTTGCACGCCCATCAGCCACAGCAGCTTCTCGGCCTTTTCGTAGGGCAGCCCACCGATGATGTCCGCGGCGTCATCCGGATCCATCTGCGCCAACAGGTCGGCAGCTTCGTTTTCGGAGAGCTCCTCGAACATGTCGGTCTGGTACTCGTCCTCCAACTCCGAAAAGGTGTCCGCCGCCTGCTGTTTGTCGAGGTGGTCGAAGACCAGACTGCGCTGCTGCGGATCGAGCTGCTCGAGGATGTCGGCCACGTCGGCGGGATGCAGTTCGGAGAGACGCTTATGGGTTACCGAAAGTTTGACGCTGGAAAGATCGCGGTCGACCAGCTCCATATAGCTCCAGGCGATGATGTTTTCGGCGATGCTTTTGCGAAACGTCTTGGCCAGAGCCAAGGTCGCGCGCTCCAGCAGCGGGTTGAGCGTACGCAAAATACCGCGGATGCCCACCTCGGCGCCGAGCAGACGCAGCTGCTGTCCGGTGCGGGAGAACTTGAGGTCGTTAACGCGCACAACCTTGAGCCCCTGTGTATCGACGATCTGCTTGTTGAGCAAATCGCGCGCAATCAGCAGCTCATCGGGTTGCAGGTAACTGAACCTGATGTCATGGGCGGGTTTGTTAAGCTGTATCTTACCGTCCTCGATGCACTCGACGTACTTGCGCCAAGAAACCATGAACGGCGTTTTGGAGGGTCCGAGGAATGCCACGGACGTAATTCTCGGAAAGACCTCGCCGGTCTGGATGGCAAGATCGCTTATGCGGCCGATTTCTTCTCCGTTGGAGTCGATCACCGGCTTTCCAAGCATTTGGGAAAGGTAGAGCATGGATATTCTCCTTCACATTTGCTTTGCTGGGCCCTTACGGCCCCGTGAAGGAGACCGATCGGGCTAAGGTTTGTGAGTATGATCGCTACTATGAGGGTGATCTTCCACAATAGCCCTTTCTCTTAGACAACATTGCCGCAGCTCAGGCGCGTACAGGCTTGTGCACATCGGTCGCTGCGCCCCCTGCCGTTCAGATGGATTCCGCGTAGATTTCGCAGCGCAACAACGCGCCCGCAGGCTCATCCGACCCCAAAGCATTGTAAGTTATTGCTGCGTAAATGGCAAATACCGCGCTTATTCGGCTTCCCGATACGCCGCAACCAGCCCCTCTGCCCGCTCGACCATTTCCCGCACCGCGGCTTTGGCTGCGTCGGCGTCTTCGCGCATCGAGGTGATGCGGACTTTGCACTCACCCTCTTTCGCATAGGTGGCAACCGTGGGGTCGGTCTGACCGTCGATGATCGGCAGCAGAATCGTTTCGAGATTCGATTCGCCGATGCCGAAGTAGGACAGGGTCTCGCTGTAAATCGTGTAGCGGGAACGCCCCGTGAGGTACGGTAGGACGCTGTCGTCCATCATCCGGCGCATCTCCCGGGGCGGCCCCGGCAAAGCGATGATCAGCTTATCGCTTTGCGGATCATGCAGAGCAAAGCCGGGCGCTGTGCCTGCGTTGTTGTAAAAAGGAATGCAGCCGTGCGGCAGATAGGTTTGCTTGAGATTGTTCTCGGTGAAGTCGGGGCAGCCGATACTTTCGAAGAAAGTTGTCAAGCGCCTTTGCGCCTCCTCATCGTGCTCGAGCTCAAGTGCAAAGTGCTCGGCGATAACCTCTTTGGTCAGATCGTCCTGCGTGGGGCCAAGACCGCCGGTAACCAGCACCAGATCCGCCTGCTCGAAAGCGATGTCGAGCGTGCGCTTGAGTCGTTTGGGATTGTCGCCCACCGTATGGTGCGCCAGTACGCCGATGCCGATTTCGTGGAGCATCTTGGATATCTCGGCTGCATTGGTGTTGACCGTCGTTCCGAAGAGCAGCTCGGTACCCACGGCGATGATGACCGCCTGGTTCGAAGTGGGCCGGGCTTTTGGAGTTCCATCCGTCATCTCTATTCCTTATCTCGGAGCCTTGAGTTCGGTAGCACACGATCGCAAGAGGCGTTTCGCCGCAGGCAAAAAGAATACCATAACGACCAAATCGGCAGAAATACGCAAATAGCCTTGCCCAAACGACGCGGGAAAGGTAGTATATCTTCTTGCCCTTTGACGCAAGCAAACAGTCGTACTTCAAGTCGGGTTGTGGCGCAGTTTGGTAGCGCACTTGACTGGGGGTCAAGGGGCCGCAGGTTCAAATCCTGTCAACCCGACCATCTTATGAAATGACCCATCAAAGTTGGACAAAATCCAAGGCTGGTGGGTTTTTNNTCAAATCCTGTCAACCCGACCATAAACGCCAGATAGCTCACTAGCTATCTGGCGTTTATGCGTTTGATCGATATGAGTTGAATCCGGGATGCAACACAAAAAAAGAGCACTGCGCAGACAATTGAGAAGCCTGGCAATATAAGATGTTCATACTTACTGCCGATACGGTCGAATGCGCCTGAAGCTCCCATATGCACAGGCACCTCATCGGGCATGAGGCTTATGAAAACCGCGGCAACGATTACCTGCAATACCACGAGGATGCCCACCACGGCGTTAGCTCTCTTCATCGTCTCGCTCCTTAAGGTTGGTTATCCACAATAAGGTTTCTTCAAGCACGGATGCCTTGAGCTCGTAGAAGATGAATTTGCTCTTGCGATAGTCCCTTACCAGTCCCGCTTCTTTGAGAATAGAGAGATGCCGCGAAATCGCCGGGGCGGAGATGTTAAACATCCGGGTTATCTCCCCCGCCGTCCTCTGCTGGT
>DOMT01000095.1:9090-9312 GCA_003509825.1 Coriobacteriia bacterium | reverse complement strand
ACAATTAACAATACGGTTAATTGCAAAGCGCCCCTCGGGCTTACATCAAGATTCCGGCTGTACTTTTCGGTGGGAGGTTAGGGGCAATACCCCTCCCGTCCTACCGCAACATCGCTTCTACCAGGTGTTCCATGTTGTCGGCGGCTATTGCCGACGCCGCCATGATGTCTTCGCCCGACAGTGGTTGATCGAGCATGCCTGCTGCCATGTTGCTGATCATCG
>DOMT01000095.1:0-9084 GCA_003509825.1 Coriobacteriia bacterium | reverse complement strand
TACGGTAGACATGCCTACCGCATCCGCCCCCCAGGTTCTGAATGCCCGGATTTCCGCGGGGGTTTCAAAGCTCGGGCCTCTGAGTCCCAGGTAAACTCCCCTGCGCAGATTGATCTTGCACTCCATCGCGGCTTTGATCGCCTTGTCCTGCAGCGCGGGGGTGTAGGCGTAGGTCATGTCGGGAAAGTCGTCGACTCCGTGATCGACCGACAGGGTTATGGGGTGCATACCGGTGAAGTTGATGTGGTCACTGATGAGCATGATATCGCCCACGTTAAACGACTCGTTGATGCCACCGGCGGCGTTGGTGATCAGCAGGGTTTTGGCCCCGAGTCTGTTGAGCACTTGCAGGGGAAAAACGATCTCGGCCGCGCTGTGCCCCTCATAGGCATGCAAGCGCCCCTGCATCACCGCCACCTGCCTACCGTAAAGCTCTCCGAGCAACAACCTGCCGTCATGCCCCGGCGCCCCGGCCGCCTTGAAATGGGGGATATCCCCGTATTCCAGCACCGCTTTGGCATCGATGCCTTGGGCCAGACCGCCCAGACCCGAGCCGAGTACCAGCACGGCTTCGAGCGGCGTGCTGAGATAAGGGTCGATGAGTTCCGCTGCTGCTTCGATACGTAAATCCCGCGTCATGCTGCTCCTTTGTCTCTCTTCCGCACGTCTTGCCCCGACGCCCCCCGCTACAGGGTAACCCACGCCTTTCGCAGATCGGCGATTTCATCGGGGGCGACGTAAAGATCGTTTACGCGATCCGAACAAACGATGTCCAGGGTCGGATAATACAGTGGCACCACCGCCATATCTTCGGCCACCATGTCGTCGGCACGCTGATAGGCCGCAATCCGCAAGGGCTCGTTGAGCGCAGCGCGCGCCTTGGCAACCATTGTGTCGAAGGCGGGGTTTTCGTAACCCATGTCGTTTGCCCCTCCGCCTGTACCGAACAGCGGCGTCAGAAAGTTCTCCATGTCGAGAAAATCGGCGATCCAACCGCTGAACATCAGCGCCGGGCCACCACGAAAGGTCTCATACTCCTCGGTGCTTTGCGGCTGCTTTTTTCTTACGACGAAACCCACGCTCTCGAGGTTGTCGCGAATCATATCGTAAAAGGCCTCACGTACGGTATCGCTGATCAAGAGATGGAGTTCCACGCCGTTCGAAGGATTTTCGTCGCGGTATTCCCGCAGCAGCGATCTGGCTTTTTCAACGTTGAACTCGGTGTCTTTCCAAGCATTGTCCCTGGACCCCTTGATGACTGCCGGAATCATGTCGCCCGCGGGCATGCCGGTACCCGCCAGCGCCTCTTTGCAGAGCGCCTCGCGATCGATAGCGTGGCTGATGGCTTTTCTGATGCGCAGGTCGGACAACGTTTCATTCTTAAGATTGAGCCACAGGAAATACGTGCAGGCCCGCTGACCGGTGATGACCTGCTGGCCCGGCATGGCGGTGTGACCATCCAGCGACTCGCCGTAGAGATCCCTCGCCTTTGTCAGCTCGGACAGGGGCAGGCGCGCCACGTCCACCGAATCTTTTGTGAGCGCGTCGTAACTCTTTTCTTCGGCGCTCATGATCTTTTTGAGAAAATGCCGGTCGGTTGATGCCTTCTTGAGCGAATCGGCCCTGTAGCCGGCATCCAGAAGCTAGCCGGATCCGGAGATATCACCACCGGAGGCGTTACCGCTACTCGTGGTGTCGTCGGCAAAAAAGACGAACTCCACCGATTTGAGCGGCGGCGCTTCTCCGAGATACGACTCAAAGCGCTCCAGTTTAAGCAAGCCGGGATCACCCGCGCCCCACGCGTTGCTCAGCCTGAACGGGCCGTTGCCGATCGGTTTGTAAAAATATAAATCGGGCTTGCCCTGAACCTCCGATGCCGGCACCGGTGCCAGGCCCGGATAACCGAGGGTTTTGAGGAACTCGAAATGCGGCTCCTCCAAAATGACTTCGAGCTGCCGCTCGGTAACGGCGCGCAGCCCCGATATCTCCTTTGCCTCTCCGGCCATGAAAGCCTTGGCCCCGGCGATCACACCGAGGTAGGAGACGCTGTAAGACACACCGACGCCCACGGCATTCTCCGCCGTAGGAGCGCAAATTCTCTCCCACGCATACTTGAAATCCGCAGCCGTTACCGGCTCGCCGTTATGAAAGGTTCTGCCCTCGGCCAGACGAAAGCGAAATATCGTGCCGTCGTCGGAGACGGTCCACGACTGCGCGGCGGCTGCGACCACCTCACCTTTGCGCGGGTCGTAGCGCACCAGGGGGTCGAAGAGCAGACCGGCGATTTGGATCCCGGAGAGCTCACGAACGAAAAAAGGATCGAAGGAAAACGGATAGCGCATCGAAAAACGCAGGTTACCCCCCGTATTGCCAACCCGCTCCCCCGTACCCTGTCGTTTAATATAAGACGGGTCGAGGGGAATCGAGCAGCCGACCAAGACGGCAGCGGAGCCCAGAGCAGCGCCCACAGCACCTGCCGTTAGGAGGAACTCACGACGCGTATGATTGTTTCCCATAAATCCAGTCCCGAATTTCCCTAGCCGATTCCGCAGCTCACCGGTGCATACCGCCACCCCGAGCCGCAACGATTCGTAGGCTTTTAGTAGTGGCTGATAACCGGAAGACCCTCGTAAATCAGGTTATACAAAGTCTTTGCATCATTGTAAGACATATTGATACATCCGTGTGAACCGGCGTAGGTATAACGGTTGCCGCCGAACCACGGCTGCCAGGTCGCGTCGTGAAAACCGTGGCCCGCCCAGGTCATGCGCATCCAAAAACTCACCTTGGTGCGGTATTCCGGCTCACCGTCGGGCTGGATTTCGCCCACCAAGGTAGCGGGACTCGACATCTGCAGGATGTTGTAAACACCCGGCGGCGTGGCATTGCGCCCGGGCAAGCCGGTTACCACGTCGGCCTCCATCTGCACCGCCCCGTCGACGATATACCACATATGCTGCTTGCTGAGGTTGAGCTCGATATAGGTGTTGCCCCACTCCGGCTGTTCGCCGCCGGGACGATTGACCGCCGTTTGCACGTAATGAGGTTCACGCACCTCGCCCGTATGGTTGGCCACCGCGTCCAAAATAGCCCTTATCTCGGCATTTTCGTCCACTTCCCAGCCGTAATTACCGCCGCCTTCAACCGTGATCGTCTCGCCGTCGATCGTGGTGAACTGCCGCGCCGTACCAACCGTATCATGGCGCTTTCCGAAGTCTTTAACCCAGGCACGCATAGCGCTTTCGTTAAAGCTGCCATCCTCGTTGATCCACGACATCGTAGTGGTGCCGTCCAGGATTTCCTGTTCATCGCCGAAAAGGTAGGTTATGGAGAACGGCACGTGCTGATTCCAGAGATTAACCTTGTCGATCAGCTCCCGGTTGTTGCCGAAGATTTCCGGCCCGGCATAGCAGTCGGCCTCCTCCAGATTGATCGCGGAATCCATCGTGTGGATGGCATCGGCGAAAGCCCGGCGAACCTTCGGCTTGTCGATCAAAGTACCAGCGTCCTCGGAAACCACCGCATAGGCGTTTTCTACGAACGTGATATAGGCGTTCGCAGGTGGACGCATGTTTTCGTCTTTGTAGAAATCGGAGGTATCGAGCACGGCGTTGAACTTGTCGATGTCGAAGCGGGTGCTCGGTTCGGTTGCGGTTTCGCTGCTCCCACCGAAAAACTTCGTAAACCACAGCCAAGGGTTTTGCGCTTTGAGAATACGCCATACCTGACCGTCGGGAATGTATTGCAGCCCGAGGTCTGCAGCGCTATAGGTCTTGTTGAGGCCTTCGCGCCCACTCACCTGCAATGTGTAGTCCTTAAGGCCGCTCTCGATATCGGCCTCGACCTCTTTTTGGGTCATAAGGGTCACGCTTTTGCCGTCGATGGAGGTATTGGGCAAAAAGTGCGAGCTGAAGAAGCCCACACCGATGAAATACGCCGCAAGCAAGACGACGAACACCGCGCCCAGTGACATCCACAGCGGCAGAAGGCGGTTCACCTTTTTCTTGGCATGTTTCATAGCTTTCCAGAATACCCGATTTTTTTCGCACAGACTACAGAAATTGTGCGGTTGGTATAGTTAGCATGTATGATGCATCATTTTTTCCCATGATTTCGGCCGGCAACCATACTACCACAACTTTGCGCATATTTGCTTATTCGTCTGACAAATAAGCTCCCGTCTGTCTGCTCCAAAGGTAGGAGTACTCGCCACCCGCCTGCACCAGTTCGTTGTGGGTGCCGTCCTCGACGATGCGGCCCTTGGATAAAACGATGATACGATCCAGGCTGGCGATGGTGGAGAGACGATGCGCCACAACGATCGAGGTCCTGTTTTGCATCAGGTTTCCGAGTGCCTCTTGGATGAGCCGTTCGCTTTCGGAGTCAAGTGCCGCCGTAGCCTCATCGAGCACCAATATCGGGCGGTCCGCGAGAATCGCGCGCGCGATGGCCACGCGTTGTCGCTGGCCACCGGAGAGTTTTACGCCGCGCTCACCGGTTATGGTATCGAAGCCGTCGGGCAGGCGCTCGATGAACTCCAGAGCGTTGGCCTTGATCGCCGCCTCGCGTATGGCCTCCTCGGAAGCATCGGGGCAGCCGTAGGCGATGTTTTCACGCACGCTGCGATGGAACAGCAACGGCTCCTGAGGTACGTAGGCGATCTGCTGGCGCAGGCTCACCTGCGAAACTTGAGAGATGTCCTGCCCGTCGATGNNGGACAAGCGGAGTAGAAGCGTTGTGAGCGTGGTTTTACCCGAACCCGAGCGCCCCACCAATCCGAGCCGCTGACCTGCGGGTATGTGGAGTGAGAAATCGCGGAAGACGCTGTTTTGCTCGCTGGCGTCCGCATACCAAAACGTCAGGTTGTTGCAATCGATGGCTCCCTCGGAGACCACCAGGTCTGCGGCGCCCTCCACGTCGGCCACCAGCGTGGGCTCGTCGAGGATCAGCGTCATGTCGCGAGCATCGCCGAAGCCCCGGTTGACCTGCTGGAAGGTCATGTTGATGCGATTGAACTGCATGGTGAGTGAGTAGGTATAGGAAAATATCATCACCAAAGTGCCGGCGCTGATGCCGAACCAGGCGTTGCCGCCGGTGATGAAGATGACCACCAAGATCATGATGACAACGATGATGGCCGCGGTTACCGCACCGCGTAGCGTGGAGGCACGCATACGACGCGAATCGGCGGCCACCACATCGCGGTTGGCGGTATCAAACATCCTACGCTCATACGCCTCGCGCCCGTAGGACTTTACCGCCTGAATATTGGTGATGCTGTCGGACAGCTCGCCCGAAAGCGCGTTTTGCGCGCCGGCCGCGGCGGCGTTGAGCGGCAACACCTTCTTATACATCAGGTAGGCCACAACTACGTATAACACCAGCAAAACGACGAGAATACCCACGTAAAGCGGCACCGTCCCGATCAGCATCACCACCGTAAAAACGGCGGTCATGACGATGGGGATAACGGCGTAGATCAGGTTTTCCATCAACACCGCATAGGCACTCATGAACTTCGTGGTTTGGCTGACCAGCGAGCCGCCGAAGCGGTTGGAATGAAAGGTCATCGATTGGTTGGAGAGCGTGTCGAAGGCTTTGGTGGCCAAGAGGTAGTTGGCGCGAATCTCCAGCTTCCACACCGCATAGTCCTGCAGCTTGCTGCCCAGCTGCCCGAGCACGTTAACACCGATGAACATCAAAATGTAGGGCCCGAACACCGTAAACACCTCATCGGGTGCCACCGTGGTGGTGGATACCTTGTCGATGATCTCGGCGATGATAAAGGTGCTGCCGAAGGAGAGAAAGAAGATGAAGGCCAAGGTGGAGATGAGTGCCAGCAAAAACATAGGCCACTGCACCTTGGTAACCTGCCAGTAAAAATATATCGATCTGAATACGGTTGAGGTTTGCTTCATTAAGTATCCCGCCATCGCTTAAGAGTTGCCAAATGAGCCTTAAGTATAGACCTTGCCCCTTCTTCGGAGAAGTTCGTGCCCTGGCTTGTATTCCATTCGTTCAAAAGCAGGTTCGAGTCGATCATCCCGTCGATGCTGCACAGCGGGCAAATCGACGGGTGAGCAAAACAACGATTTACAATACTATTTCGTTCCTTAAGAAAAATGGATGCATCGAAAGGGTCGGCTCCAACAAGACCGGATACAAGAGGGCACTGTGACTCCAACATATCGTTACACCGGGCAGACGGAGCGAATCCTTACCGCAAGAGCCGTTTTCCGTTATCAGGTCGAGAATCCTGCTCGTCGTCACCGTGCATTCCTAAAAACAACTCGAACACCTGAGTGCCCGTCCCTCATATCCCCCGACGTGATGCGGGGAGGTGCCGGACCGATGGCGCCTCCCCGGAAACACGGCGTCTGCTCCTAGTTATGAAGCATCGGAGCCGAGTGTTGCCTTGAGCGTAAGAACCTCCCCGCCCCTATTGAGCTCGATATCGACCGTGTCGCCCGCATTGGCCGAACGGATCGCCAGCATCAGGTCGGTCGTGGAGGTCACAGCCGTACCGTTGAACTTGGTGATGATGTCGCCTTTTTGGATGCCCGCCTTTTCGGCCGCACTACCTGAGGAAACCTCGGCGATATAGGCGCCTGCGCTATCTTTGAGACCGTAGCGCGCCGCCATCGAAGCCGTTATGTCGCTGAGCGACACACCGAGCTGGGCATGCGAGGGCGTCTCACCGTTTATCAGTGCCTCGGCAATACCCATGGCGTAATCAACGGGGATGGCAAACCCCACGCCGGAACTGTCTCCCGAATTCGAGCTGATGAGGGTGTTGATGCCGATGAGCTTTCCGTCGCTGTCGACGAGCGCGCCACCGGAGTTACCCGAGTTGATGGCGGCATCGGTTTGGATGAGGTTGGTGTAAAGCATGACTCCGGAATTGGACTGCATGGCATACGAGCGGCTAACGGCCGACACGATACCGGTGGAGATGGACTGCTCCAGGCCGAAGGGACTACCGAGCGCCATGACCCACTCGCCCACGGAAAGATCTGCGGAGCTGCCGATCTCGATAGGAGTCAGGCCGTTGGCACCTTCGATTTTGATGACGGCGATGTCCGAGCTCTCGTCGGCACCCACCAGCGTGGCCTTGAGCGGCTCCGACTCACCGTCCACTGAGACCTTGATCTCCTCGGCACCCTCCACCACGTGATAGTTGGTGAGGATGTAGCCGTCCGCGGAAAGGATCACGCCGCTACCCATGGCGGACTGCACCAGCTCGCCGGTGGAGGAGCTTGATCCCGAGCCCGAGTTTCCGTGCGGGTTGAAGCCGAACATGCCGCCGTAGCCCTGCGACTGCCGGGTGTAGATATAGACGGAGACCACCGAATGCAGGGTTTTATCGGCAACCACCTCGGCCAGCGTGGTATCTTCGCTCACCTGTTGGATGTCGGTGGAGGTCGAAGCGCCGAGCGAGATGCTCTGCTTGCCGCTCGCAGTGGCATTTTGTTTACCCGTGACCAGCGTGAATACGCCGAATCCCGAAAATGCGAGCACGCAGGCGAGAAAGGCTCCCAAAAACCCGAAGGCGAAGGATTTGACTTGCGGAGAGGCCTTTTTGGTTTTGCTAGAGGTGGCCGCTGCCGCATGTGCCTGCGGCTGAGCAGCGGAGTAAGCGTAGGATGGCGTGCTGTGTTGTGGTTGGCCATAGAGGCCCGCGCTCGGCTGCGGTTGGTTATAGGAGCTTGCACTCGGCTGCGGTTGGTTATAGGAGCTTGCACNNATAGGAGCCTGCGCCCGATTGTGAACCACCCGAATACGCATAGGGTGCCTGCTGTGACTGCGGGGCCTCCGGAGTTGCAGGCGAAGCCGGCTGAACCTGCGTCGCGGTGGGCTCCACAGGCGTTGCCGCCACGCTGTGCCGGAATTGATCCTGAAGCTGATCTTGAGCCGGGAAGATCGGATTCGATTGCAAATCCTCCACTTGCAGCGGCGAGGTCGTTACCGGCACGGAAGGCGTTTCGGCTCCGTCGGATCCCGCCTGTCCGCTCGCATCCAAGTGTGTATTTTCCTGTGACATTGTCGATACCTCCGATACTTACTTTTTTCACTGGTATCAACTGTAAAGACCCAACCTGAAATATAGCTTAAAAAGATCGTTTCCCGGTGGCGACATACAGGTTACAGCCGGAATACGGATCAGGCAGGGGCTGCCGAGTCGGGGGGAGCCCCTGCCTGCCTTCACCTGGCAAAACCTATTTTAGGATGCCCTTTTCGAGGTCGCTCAGCATGATGTCGGTTGCCTCGATGCCGCCTGAGGCGAGATACCATGCGTCGGCGATCAGGTAGACGATGCGGTTGTTCTTATGGGCATCGGTGCCCCTGACGATCTCGTTTTCGAGGATCTCCTTGGCTGCCTTGGCGCCCTCCGAGCCGATCGCGCTATCGCGGTCGATGGCAAATATCCAATCGGGATTCTTGTCGAGCAACAGCTCGAAGGAAGCCGAATCTCCGTGTGTGTCGCCCACTTCACCGGCGACGTTTTCGATGTTGATCTGGGTGTCGATCAAAGTGCCGCGTCCGTTATTGCCCACAACGCTGACACTGCCGCTGCTCACCATGGTGATCAGGCAGGTCTCTCCCGCTGTGGCCTTCTGAAGTGCCTCGACGCGCTCCGTGAAGTCGGCTACATAATCGGCAACGGCGTCACCTGCGTCGAAGATCTCGGCGAACATATTCAGGTTGCTCTCAAGACTACCGAGAAAGGTATCGGTCTTAGTATCGAGCGCAACCAGGATGACCGGCGCAATCCGGGAGAGAGCTTCATACTGCTCACTCAGACGTCCACCGATGAAAATCACGTCGGGCTCGGCCTCGGCCAGAGCCTCCATATCCACCTCTTTNNGGCCTCGTCATCGATATAGCTTTGCAGGTAGCTGACGGCGGATCCCTTCGGCACGCCGATAACACTGCTTCCGGCACCCAGCGCATCGATGATGTCGAGTGAGGCGAAGTCGATCGCGGCAACGCGCTTCGGGTTAACCGGAACCTCGACCGTGCCGAGACTGTGCGTCACTTCAACGGTACCCGAGGTAGCAGCTCCCGCCGTCGCCTCGTCGCCAC
>DOMT01000022.1:3956-8721 GCA_003509825.1 Coriobacteriia bacterium | reverse complement strand
TAACATGACGGCCTCGAAAGACCGCTCACCGGTCCTATCCAAGGTCTCAACGCGCTCCTTATCCTTTGCAGGTATGCCGGCAGCCGACAGGGTCGAAAACAGCTCTTCGTTGAAAAACAGGTCTTTCAAAACCTGCCCGTAGATCAAAACACCGTCCACCTGATCGGGCAGTTTCGCGGCTGCTTCAGCAGCCAGCACCGAACCCCAGGAGGCGCCGAACAACACCAAGGGGTTGCTCGGGTAAAGCTCCTTTAAAGCGATGATCAGATCGATGGTCATATCGACGAACGACTCGACGGAAAAGCTCTCGTCGATGGAGCGGTTGTTGATGCCGCAGCCCAGCTGATCCCAATACACCATGATGAAGCGATCGGTGAACTCGGGGAACATCCCCCTGCAACCGACGGAAAACGGAATCGGCGAACCGGGCCCGCCGTGCAAGGCGAGCACCAACGGTAGATCGGCCGATCTACCGTCCAACAGTACTTTTTGATCATATCCGCCGAGACTGAAGGTTCTGACCTCGGAAATCCGATTCCCTGCGATGACCTCACGGCGCCTTCGCTTCATATCGACCTCTCCCTACGGTTTTGTGTTCGGGCCCGTTACTCGCCCTTTACCATGGTGAGCGAGACCTTTCCCCGCCCTTCATCGATGCTGTTCACCCATACCGTTACATTATCGCCTACGGACACCACTTCGCTCGGATGTTTGACGAAGCGGTCCGACAGCTTGGATATGTGCACCAGGCCATCCTGCTTCACGCCGATGTCTACGAATGCCCCGAAGTCGACGACGTTGCGAACGGTACCGATGAGCTCCATACCCGGCTCGAGGTCCTCAAGCGAGCGGACGGTGCGGTTGAATACAACCTCAGGTGCCTCATCGCGGGGGTCGCGCCCGGGCTTTTCCAACTCGGCGACGATGTCGTTGAGCGTAGGCAGCCCGACTCCCAGCTCCGCGGCCAGAACGCCCGGATTGCCGATACGTTGCGCGATGTCGCTTACGCCACCGCGAGCGAGCTCCTCCGCTTTTACGCCCGAACGTTTAAGTAGCTCCTGCGCGGCGGGATAACTCTCGGGATGCACGCCCGTTGCGTCCAAAGGGTTTTTTCCACCGGCGATACGCAGAAAGCCCACACAGTTCTGAAAGGCCTTATCGCCCAGCTTAGGAACTTTCTTAAGTTGCTTGCGATCGGTGAAAACACCGTTTTCGTCGCGATAGGTTACGATGTTTTTAGACACCGTCGCGCTGATACCCGCAACGTAGGCAAGCAGGCTGGCGCTTGCGGTATTGAGATCCACGCCCACACGGTTGACGACGTTTTCCACCACGTTGGTGAGCGCCGTTTTAAGCGCCGTCTGGTTGAGATCGTGCTGATATTGCCCCACGCCGATGGATTGGGTGGGGATTTTTACCAACTCTGCCAGGGGGTCTTGCAACCTACGGCCTAAACTCATCGCCCCGCGCGTGGTCACGTCCAGATCGGGATACTCCTCGCTGGCCAACTGCGACGCCGAGTAGACGGAGGCGCCCGCTTCGTTGACGATGGTGTAGCGGATGTCCGCACCGGTCTTATCGATAAAATCGGCGATGACCTCTTCGGTCTCCCTGCTACCGGTGCCGTTGCCGATCACGATGACGTTGATCCCGTGCTTCTTCACATACTGCGCGAGCTTGTTTTGCGTGCCGGTGATATCGGATTTGGGCGGCGTGGGGTACACGGTCGTGTAGTCCAGGAGCTTTCCGTACTCGTCGAGTACTGCGACCTTGCAGCCGGTGCGATAGCCCGGGTCGATGGCGATGACACGCGCATTGCGCACCGGACGCTGCTGCAAGAGGTTCTCGGTGTTTTTCGCAAACACCTTGATGGCGTCGGCTTCGGCACGCTCGGTGAGTTCTGAGCGCATCTCCCGCTCGATCGAAGGGGCGATCAAGCGCTTATAGCTGTCGGCGACGGTTGCCTGGAGTAGTTCGGTGAATGCCCCTTGCCCCACAAGCACCCGTTTCTCCAAGCCGGCGATAGTGGCCTCGACGTCCATCCGCACCTTGACCTTGAGTTTACCTTCCTTTTCACCACGGTTGATGGCGAGAACACGATGATTGGGGATCTTGTAGATCGGCTCGGAATAGGCGTAATACATCTCGTAGACGGTCTTTTCGTCCGGATCGCTCGCCTCCGATTCGATGGCTCCGTTCTTGCGGGTGACGTTACGGAGAAACTCCGTGTGATCCGCATCGTCGGCAATCATCTCGGCGATGATATCCAGTGCGCCCTGCAAGGCGGCTTCGGGCGTATCATAGGCTCCGCCGTCCGTCGTGTAGCGGGCGGCCAAGACCAGCGGAGTATCCGCGACCGGCTTCCGGGCGAATATGATCAACGCCAAGGGCTCCAGCCCGGCATCGCGTGCCTTGGACGCCCGGGTGGCCCGCTTCTTCTTATACGGCTTATAGAGGTCCTCCACCCGCTGCAACACCATGGCGGCCTCGATCTTTTCCCGTAGATCGGGAGTTAACTTGCCCTGTTCCTCGATAGACTCGAGAACCTCGAGTTTACGGGCCTCGAGGTTTCTCAGATACGTCAGACGCTCGTCAAACTCGCGCAGTGTCACATCGTCGATACCACCGGTCGCTTCCTTGCGATACCGGGCGATGAAGGGAATGGTATTGCCCTCGTCGATAAGTTTGATCACCGCTTCGACCTGACGGGTGGTGAGCTTGAATTCATTTTCAATCAGTGTTTGGATGTTCGACACGTTTCTTTTGTCCTATTCTTAATTCGGATTCAGATGGAGATATTTGTTGGGAAAGTACCACTTATTTTAACCGACGAAGGTTTCGTGTTTCCGTGCGATTCATGGAATGCAACCCGATTACGCAACCCACAACCTCTATACTGAAAGAAACAAAGAGTTACTGTAGGGAAGGGTGGGCCAAGCGCGGACTGCCGCATAACGATCCCGGCTCAAATATACTTCTCGACCCTCGGCTTACGCACGAACGAAATATCGGTAATACCAATGCAGGTACCTCTAAAAACATCACAAGCCAACACACCCCTGCGCCTACATGTTCTCGCCAGCGGCAGTAAGGGCAATGCCACGATCGTCGAGGATGCGAAGACGGGCCGGGCACGGCTTATCGATTGTGGGATATGCAAGCGTGAATTGTTTTCGCGCGCCGCCGAAGTGGGTGTGGAACTCCGTCGCATCGAAGGTATATTGATCACCCATGAACATACGGATCACACCAAAGGGCTGGGGGTCGCTTTGCGAGGCCTGGCGAAACTGGATCTCTCCCCTGTTCTCTATGTAAGCGATGGGGTCAGATGTGCAAGCGCGGAAATAAGCTCGCTGCAGGATAGTTGCAATGTACGAGCTTTCAGTGCGGGAAGCTCCTTCTCGCTTGCCGGCATGGAGATCGGAGTGTTTCGTACGTCACATGATGCCGACGAGTCGTTCGGATTTCGCATTTCGCAGAGCCGGGAAGATGCGATCGGCTATCTCACCGACAGCGGTTTCGTGACCCCCGAAGCCTTCGAGGCTCTGCAGGATTGTCGCATCCTCGCCATCGAGGGAAATCACGACAGGCACATGCTGGAAACCGGCCCCTACCCCTACATGCTCAAACAACGGGTGGCCTCCGATCGCGGGCATCTCTCCAATGCTCAGGCAGCCGATGCCACAGAGCGCCTGCTTTGCAACAAGCTCGGCCACATCGTAACCATGCACGTATCGGAGAACAACAACACCTACAAACTACCGGTCGATGCCATGCAGGAGATGCTGCGACGCAACGACCATCATGCGCAGGTCGTCAGCGCCTTTCAGCATCGCGCGAGGAGCGTTTGAGCCGATTCAGGCCTCACATTGCGACCACCCTCATGCGTAGGCTTCAAATCCCCTACGTAACCTCAAATTACAGCTCTAATATTTCACCGCAAGATAAGTAGTGCATATTCTCTAATTTATTTGAAAGATATCCATATGCTTTTTCCCCTGTGCAATGGCAGGTATAAAACTGAATATCGTACTTTGATAGTTCTTGTGCAATGCATTCCAACAGCTCGTCCGAAACAGTTTTTCGTGTCAAAGGATTTTGTAGATGATAGCCTCCGATACACACTTTCGGGTTATAGCTCGCTGCTTTTCCCAGTATGTTGGCCACTCCTGTATGGCCACAACCCATAATCAATACATTAACGCTCCCAAATATCATCAAGTTCTGCTCATGAGCAAAATCGTCTTTCCCGGAATCGGTATAAAGGACATCGTTCATGGGAGAGTAGCAATTTCTTCTATCTGCAACCGTAAACAACTGCAATTCATCATCAATCCTATAGTCACCCTCAACTAAAACAATCTGCGGATGGCTTTGGAAGTGTGAATCCAAGCCGACGTTCACTTTCAGAAAAAGGAATTGAGAGTAGTGGTTTTCAAATGCTTTCTTCTGCACGAATACTTGAGCGGTATGATTGATTTTCAGGAACTGCTCCAATGCGCCGCCGTGGTCTACATGACCGTGAGAAATAATCACGGTATCAACGTTTGCCAAATCAATGCCACGCTTGGCGCTATTATCAAATAGCGTATGGCCCGGCCCAAGGTCAAAAAGGATTTTATGATTACTAGTTTCAATATAAAGCGATAGCCCATGTTTAGCGGACAATTCACAATAAGATTTATTCTCAACAAGTGCGGTAATTTTCATAACAAATTCTCTTTTTTTATCAATAATCCCTATTGACTCACAAAATATAAATTCG
>DOMT01000022.1:2635-3901 GCA_003509825.1 Coriobacteriia bacterium | reverse complement strand
TCGGATTTGACACAAATTGGCGGACAATGATCGATTTGAAAAAAGGCTTGCGAATCACACCATATGTCAACCCGCCAGAAAGAACCCTACCGTTGTCAGGGCGATGATTACACCGACCACCGATTCGCCTCCGAGTAACCCCGATGAGAGCACTACTCCGGTTTCCTGAAATCGCCTGTCGTGCACCGCCGCTTCTTTTTCGTCGAGTCCTCTGCGAGTGCGTTTACCGATGAAGTTGAAGATCAGTTTTGCAACAAGGCCGAAAAACGCGGTGAACGACATATAAAACGGCAGATAGATACCGAGCCCGACCATCATTGCCGGCAATCCCAGCAGATGCAGACCAAAACCTACTGCCAGTCCGATCACGAAGGCCGGTATCGAAGGGATGCCCGAAACCATCGTTGCAGCCACCGATGCCTGGGTGGCGATGAACGAGCCGTCGAGTCCGAAGGCGTCGGTGCCGTAAGCCTGCACGATGATGGCCAAAACCGCAACCGCAACCAAAGCCCCGAGGATACCGCCGATCATCTGGCCGATCGACTGAGCCCGCGGATCCGTGCCCAGCTTACAGCCGGCCTTGAAGTCGTTCATCAGGTCTCCGGTAAAGCCACAGGCCACCGCGATGATGGCTGCCACGAAAAACAACTGCACCTGCGTAACATCCGAAAGCGCCGCAACGACCAGCAACACGATCAAACCGAAAATCTCCATCGGATCGATGCCCGTCTGCCCCACGCTTTGTGCGCTCATGGCCGTGGTCACCCAGGCAAGCACGACGATGACGACACTCGGGATGGGCCCGAGGCCTAAAACGAAGCAGATCACGAGCGCAACCGCAGCTATCACCACCGCAGTCAGCCCCGCGGAAAGACGCTTTCCGGGCCACGTTGTCGTTTCGGGAGTCTGCCCCGTCCGGGCACTCGACTCAACGATGACGCCTTTTCCCGCCTTTGCTACACCCGCAGCGGTCGAACCGCCGAGTCGTTCCGTAAAGGAAGCGTGCAGCGGCCGCGCCATCATCTTTATAACGATCGCCACGCCGCAACCCACCATCACACCCATGCCCAAACTCGACACGATGGCCCGCCCCGTCTCAACGTTCCAAAATCCGATNNAGAAGTTCCCGATCAGAGCACCGACGATCCAGGCGATAATCGCCCCCGTGCCCACCAAAAAGCCGATGGCCAGAAGCATCGGTGAGTTATAGATGCCGAAGGCGACCCCGGGAATTCCCACATTAGCGAACAGCATGGCGGGTATAAC
>DOMT01000022.1:0-2630 GCA_003509825.1 Coriobacteriia bacterium | reverse complement strand
GAGCGCCGAACAGCTTTTTGCCGGTCGTGCCACCGGTGTCACCGGCAACCAGGGTCTGCGCCGCGGCCTCACCGAGCGGGTATTCGAGCCCGGACTTTTCCACAAAATGACGACGTAGATGAGCAGTATAGACGAGTCCCAGCGCAACACCCGCCAAGGCAACCGTGAGCATCTGCCACCAGGCGACCTCTTCGGTGGCTCCCATGATCCAGATGCCGGGAACGGTAAATGCAAGGCCGCCGGCCACCATGGCCCCNNCTCACCTCATGCAGATTGGTCTTACCCAGGAGTTTTAAGAAGAAAAGGGAGATGATCGCGGCGAAAAGAATCGGCCACGGCAGCGCGCCCATTTTAAGCGCGACGTACATCGAAGAAGCGGTGATAACGATACAACCCAAGGCGCCGACGAGAATGCCGCGCAGCGTCAGCTGCCCCTTTAAAGCACGCATATATCCTCTTTTCTGTATATCCGCTTCTCCGCAGTCCAAGAAGTCGGGTTACCGTCGAGTGGCTTACAGTATAATCGTTGCAACGATAACGGCAAGTGACTATTGCGATATCGGCTGTAGGTTTTATGACAGCGTAGTGAATATGTGGGGTGTAATTATGAGCGTAACCGATAAGTATCAGGCTAGTGAACTGCTAACGGTGGATATCGGCAATAAAACGATAAGTTTCGGGTTGTTTGCGGGTGAGGAGCTCCGCAACAACTGGATCGTCTCAACCGCAGGTTATACGACGACGGACGAGGCGACGCTCGTGGTATTGGGGTTCTTCGACAGGCTGGCAAAACGCCCCGAAGCATACGGGAGCGCAAAAGAATGGCTGGCAGCCGTGGACTCCATACTATCCTGCGCCGTACCCGGTATCGCCGATATGTGGATACAGACGCTGCAAAAACTAACCGGCAGACGCCCCTTAGTCGTAGGCCCGGGGCTCAAAACCGGTCTCAGAATGAAGTACGACGACCCGTCTGAAGTGGGACCNNACCGGACAGAATATCGGACATGGTTGCAGCAAAACACAGCTACGGCCCTCCGTTTTTAATCATCGATTGCAGCATGACCGTAAACTGCGCCGTGGTCGACGACGAGGGCACCTTCCTCGGCGGTCTGATCGCACCGGGTATCTCACTTTCCACCCAAACACTCTTCCAGGCCGCGGCACGACTACCGATGGTAAGCATGTCGGCTCCCAAATCGCTTATCGGCAAAAACAATGTCGAATCGATACGCGCAGGTATCGTGATGGGCGAGGTGGCCAGGATCGACGGGCTCATCGACATGATCCGGCGCGAACTCGGCTACGAAACGAAAATCATCCTCACCGGCGAAGATGCCCGGATGCTCGCACCCCTGCTCGCACACGATGTTACGGTGGATGAAACGCTCACCATGCGCGGGCTCAAGCTGTTGCATGCAGCCAACAGAAAATAGTTCGCCTCTCCGACGTCGAAAAGAACACAGACAAAAAGCAGGCACGCCCCGACAAGATGCCTGCGGCAAATCCCGTTGATTTTGCTGTACAATAAGCATTAATCAACGTCCTAAAAGATTGGGGAGTATTAAAGATGGATTATTATTACTATTACGGTTCCTCCGATGCTGCGCTTGCCTTTGTGGCGGCATTCGGTCTGTTCGGGGCGGCACTGGGTCTGGTCTACTATGTCATCTACGCCTTTTTCCTGATGAAACTCTTTGAAAAAGCCAATGTTCCGGCTTGGAAGGCATGGGTCCCCTTCGTCAACACCTGGAAGCTCTTTGAGCTCGGTGGCTTTCAGGGCGCCTTGAGCCTTCTGTTTCTCGCCGCCGTGATCCCCTGTGTCGGCTGGATCGCCGCTATCGCAGCAGCCGTGCTCGGCTACATCGCCGCGTACAATATCGGCCTCAAAAACGGTAAAGAGGGTGTTTGGGTCGTGCTCTATATCTTTTTACCGGTTGTTTGGGCAGGCATTCTCGGCCTCGGTAAAAGCACCTGGAACGACAGTCTCGGCAAACCCGCCCTGGGCCCCGAAAGACCGCCGACTTGCGCACCGAACAACCAAAATTACTACTATCCCCCGCAGCAACCTCCGAGGTACTGAACTACATTCGGATAAGTTGTCCGAACACACAACCGACTTGCCGCCCAATGCATAGCGGAAAACCTGATTCTCGCGAGCAAGGATAGCGCTTTTGCCGATTTGGACGCCTTGAAAATGGTGTGGTAGAAAAGCCGAACGCGACAGGCGAATACCTTTCTCCTGCTTAAACCCTTCTCCTCCCAACATCCTAAAGCAGCGGGGTGATTTCTTTTCCCGTGGCTGTAAGCCCCATGCTTTCGCCCGGTATCGATGCGTAGGCCCGGCTCAGGTCCTCTGGGAGTTTGCTTACGAACTGCATCTCCTNNGCGTTACGGGATGGATGAATTGCAGGCGATAGGAGTGGAGGAACTGGCGATCCAAGCCCAGCTGGGCTTTGGGGCGGTTCTTCTGACCGTAGAGCGGATCACCCACGCAAGGATGGCCGATGTAGTCGAGGTGTACGCGGATCTGGTGGGTGCGCCCGGTAAACAGCTTGCACTCGATGAAGGTGTAGCCGTCGTCGAAGCGCCCGGCCTCGAAGCGCTCAAGCACGTTGAAGGTGGTTACG
>DOMT01000181.1 GCA_003509825.1 Coriobacteriia bacterium | reverse complement strand
CAGCACGAAGCAGGCCGAAAGCTGCCCGAGCGGACGGCCGGCGTTCATCAGAGTCGGGGAGTTGGGTAAAAACCGCAAGCTCGTCATCAGCTCGAAGAAGCGCTGTGCGCTTTGCGCCACCGCTTTGTCGACACCATCGGCGTCCATACCCGAGTCGACAAGGTAACTGCGATCCGCGACGGCAACGGAGGAGGCCACACGGCGAAACATCTGCTCGATGTTTTCCGTCAACTCACCGTTTTCGTCGCGTGCCAAATAGCGACGCTCCAGCACCTTTTTGGCGTTATCGTTTATAACAATTTCTGACATTACAGTAGTCCTCCTGCTATGTTTGATCGACATGTTGTATACACATCTCATTCTTACACAAGATGTAGTGGTTTTAGTTATGATGTGGAAAATTCGCCCGAAGGGCTGACGTGAATCGGGCAGCGGTTTACTTGGGAGGGCTTGCAGCTATCTTTTTTTACGCAAGGCAACCACGAAGTCAACAGACCCGTCGACGCGCAGCGCAGCAACCACCACCCGATAACCACACTCAACAGTATATTGTTTTACCCGGCAACAGGGTAGTCATTTGGGATATATCTCCCGATTTTGCGATCAATCGTCGGTANNGTCCCGTTGCCATCCGTGGCCCATCGCCTCCACATCCCGGTCAAGTTACAGTGTCTATACAGTGCGTGGGAGTAAACAGGGCGGCCGGACACAATTGCTATACTGGCATTTTGTCCCACAAAAAGGGCGCCTCGCCCTGTAAAAGATTGAAAGGTTTTTCATGTATTCCGGTATCCAACCTGCGGCCCACGCCGCCATCAAACACGAACCGATCGTTGTTGTGGGGCATCGCAACCCCGACAACGATTCGATCAGCGCCGCGATAGGTTACGCGCGCCTCAAAACCATCCTGGATCCCGAAAACACCTACATCCCTTACCGCTTGGGCCCCCTGCCCCACGAATCGAAGTACGTGCTCGATCGCTACGACCTGCCCTACCCCGAGGTGCTCACCCATATCCACTGTCGCGTGCGCGACGTGATGACCGCCGATCCGCTGCAAATCCCCGACACCGCGACGATGCGCGAAGCGGGCGAGCTGCTCAAGACCCACAACATCCGCACCCTCATCGTCCGCGACGAAAACGGACGCTACCGCGGCATCATCGACACCACCACCTTTGCCAACCTCTACCTCTCCGAACTCGACGACATCGATGCGACGGTGCAAACGCGGCTGACCACCCTCACGCGTCCGGTCAGCGATTATCTCTATCCCCACAGCATGGTTTTAGACTCCGAGGACATCCTGGTTGAGGCCCGCGAACAGGTGCTGGCCTCAACGCTCAGGCAGGCCGTGGTGCTCGACGACTNNGAGCAAAAGGCCATCGGCATCGTCACCCGCACCGACCTGGCGCACACTCCCCGCAGGCGTATCATCTTGGTGGATCACAACGAGTCCTCGCAGGCGGTGGCCGGCATCCACGAGGCCGAGGTCGTAGGTATCGTCGACCATCACCGCATCGGCGACATCCAAACGAGCACACCGATCCAGTTCATCAATCTACCTTACGGTTCCAGCGCCAGCATCGTGGCTTTGGAGTACGAGCGCAACGGCGTAACCCCCGAGCCCGAATACGCGGCGGTGCTGCTCTCGGCGCTGCTCACCGACACCGTGCTGCTCAAATCGCCCACCACCACACCGAACGACCACCGCATCGCCGACACCCTGGCAAAAATCGCCGGCGTCGATCTCGCCACCTTCGGGCGTGATATCTTCGAGGCCCGCTTCTCCGGACAGGACGGCTCGGTGGAAAGCATCGTTTTGGCCGACTCAAAGGTCTTTTCGCAAGGTGACGAGAGCTTCATGATCTCGGCCTACGAGACCGTCGACACGGAAAGCATTCTGAAAAAAGAGGCTGAGATCGTCGAATTTTTGGAGGACATGGTCAAGCGCAATAACTACGAATTCGCCCTGGCGCTGATCACCGACATCATGAAGGAGGGCTCCCAGTTCATCATCGCCGGGCGCGCTAAACATGTGGAGCACAGCTTCGGCATCAGTTTCGGCGACAAACGCAGCGTGTGGGTACCGGGCATCCTGTCGCGCAAGAAGCAGGTCGTCCCGCGCCTGATGCCCTAACCCGACCCGACAGGAGCTTGCATTATGCCGAGAGAGTCCAAGGCCTCCAAGCTGAGCCGTGCATTGGCGGTCGCCGAGCGCATGAACGAGCGCTACCCCGACCCCGAATGCGCCTTGCACTACCACGATGCGTTCACCTTGGTGATCGCGGTGCTACTCTCGGCACAGACCACCGACGCGGCGGTCAACAAGGTTACACCCGAGCTCTTCAGGCGCTGGCCCGATCCTGAGACCATGGCCGAGGCAAGCCCGCATGAAATTGAGGCGGTCATCCGCACCATCGGCTTTTATCACGTAAAGGCCAAAAACTGCATCGCCTGTGCCCGCATGCTGCTCAGTGATTACGCAGGTGAGGTGCCGGGTGCGATGGAAGACCTCGTCAGGCTGCCCTNNCGGCGTGGGCCGCAAGACCGCCAACATCGTGCTCACCAACGCCTTCGGCATCGTCGAGGGCATCGCCGTGGACACGCACGTTTTTCGCATCGCGCATAAGCTCAAATTCTCGCCGAAATCATCGGACACCCCCACCAAGGTGGAGCGCGACCTGCTCACCCTCTACCCCCGTGAGATGTGGGGCCCGATCAATCATCAGTGGGTGCTTTTCGGTCGCGAAGTCTGCATCGCGCGCAGACCGAAGTGCCCGGAGTGCCCCATAAGGCCGTTTTGCCCGAGCGCACAATAAGTGCGCTCGACACGCCTACTTCCTACTCGCCGAAGACTCCATTCTCACACCCGCAGGTTTAGGTAAAGGCCGCCCGACGGCTGTTTACGAATCTTGCAGCCGCCCTGCACCCTGCCGTTTGGTACAATGTGCAAACACATTGCACGCGACGACGGCAAACGGTGCAAGATCGGGGGGGCGAAAAAGGCGGCCCGACCCCGGCGCCACCGCCCCGTAGATCCGAGGTTATCCATGGCGGCACATATCCTGATCGTAGAAGACGACGAGAATATCGCACACATGATCGAGGCGGCGCTGACCATCGGTGGCTACACCTCCAAGATCTGCATGGACGGCATGTCCGCGGTGGGCGAAATCCTTTCGGGCGGCTATGATCTCGTGCTACTCGACATCATGTTGCCCAAGATGGACGGTTTTCAGGTCTTCGAGGGCAAGGGCGACAACCCCACGCCGGTTATCTTCCTCACCGCCATGGGAGATGTGCCCAACAAGGTAAAAGGCCTCCGTATGGGGGCCGAGGACTACATCGTCAAACCCTTCGAGGCGGTGGAACTGCTCGCGCGCATCGAGGTGGTGCTCAGACGAACCCACCAAAACAACGCCTCGATCAAATACCAAGACATCGTCATCGAGCCCGATAAACATGAGGTCACCTTACGCGGCGAGCCCGTGGTGCTCACGCCCAAGGAGTTTGACCTGCTGGAGTTTTTTGCCAACAACATCGACATCGCACTCACCCGTGAGCGCCTGCTCTCCTGGGTTTGGGGTTACAGCTTCAGCGGCGAAACCCGCACCGTCGACACCCACGTGCAGCAGCTGCGTAAAAAACTCGACCTCTATGATTCGCTCGTCACCATCCCCCGACTGGGATACAGGCTCGAAAGTCAGAAGGTAGTTTGAAGCTCTGGCAAAAGATATTCCTCATCACCTTGACCCTGGTTATCATCGTGGTCAACGCCTCGGCTCTGACCTTGCTTTACACCAACCATCACCAGGCCATCGCGCGTGAGCAACAAAGCGCCCTGGCCCGCCATAACTACATCGATCTGGCACTCAACAACACGATCGTCTACGAGCAGCTCTCCGCCAATAAAATTTCGCTCGGCGATGAGGAGATGCTCGCCGTGGTGAGCGAGGTTTTAAAGCAGCAGCAAAGTGACACCACCGTAGGCATCTCACTTTACAGGGATAAGGCACCGGTAAACTCGGTCAACCAGGAGACGAGCGCGACGATCACCGCGCTGCTCGCCGAGCGCGACTATACCTCGATCATCACCGATGTCGCAGATGAAACCCGTCTCTTCATCGTCTCGTCGACACAGCTCAATGCACAGACCTACCAGCTGGTTACCTCGTTTGACATCACCGCCACCCGCAAGCTGTTTGCCGCCGATTACGAACAGACGCGCTTTATCGGCATCATCTCCGCCTTCATCGTGGCGGGGCTGCTGCTCCTGCTGGTGCGCGGCCTACTACACCCCCTGCGCTCGCTGAGCAACACCACACATCGCATCGCCAGCGGCGACCTCGATAAGCGGGCCACCATCAAGGGGCACGACGAGGTGGCCGACGTAGCCCGTACCTTTAACATCATGGCCGATTCCATCGAAAAAAACGTGACCGATCTCGAGGAGCTGGCCGAATCGCGCAGGGTCTTCATCGGCAACCTCACCCATGAGATGAAAACCCCCCTGACCTCTATTTTGGGCTACGCCGACATCCTCAGGGTCAAACGTGATGTTTCGGACGAGGATCGCATCGAGTTTGCCAGCGTCATCGTCAATGAGACGAAGCGCCTACAAAGCCTCTCGGGCAAGCTTATGGAGCTGCTCACCGTAGGCAACCTGCAACCGACGCTCGAAGATGTGGAGGTGCACGACTTCGCGGCGGACCTCACCACAACCCTGCACCCCATCGTCAACAGCCACTCCATGACCCTGAAAACCGAATTGCCGAGCTTGCCGCTACACCTCAAGATCGATGCCGAGCTGATGAAGTCGCTGGTATTCAACCTCGTAGACAATGCCATCAAGGCATCGGCCCCGCAAAGCACCATCCAACTGATTTTTGCCGAATCAAGCGATGGCGTGAGAATTTCGGTCGTTGACGAAGGCATCGGCATACCGGACGACGAGATCCAGTTCCTCACCGAACCGTTTTACATGCTCGACAAGGCCAGAACGCGCAAGCACGGCGGTGCCGGCCTCGGGCTGGCCCTTTGCCACGAGATCGCACGGGCGCACGATTCGGAACTCCTTATCCGCAGCGTTCAGGGCAAGGGCTCGACGGTGAGCGTTCTTCTCAGGAAGGAGGCGAGCCATGAGCGATCCTAAGGCAGACATCAAGGCAGACCCCAAGGCAAAGGGTGTGCCCAAGGAAAAAAAGAAGAAACTCGCCTGGGGCAAGCCCGCGAAAAATGAGAAGTCGGACAGCAGGGAGTCAACACAACGCCTTATCGGCGGGATCCTCACGTTGTTTCTCACCATCGTCATCATCGCCTCGGGATTTTTGATCCCCACCATCGCCGCACCTTACATCGACTCCTACAACGACCACTACGTACAGCTGCCGGAACCCACCGACAGCACCACGCTGACGCCCATCCCCCGTGAGCCCGTGACCCTCACGCCGTGGAACATCTACGACGTGTCGCGGCTCAGACAGCTCAACGAGGAGGAGCAAACCAAGCTCGATGCCAGCGGCTCCATCGATTTTCTCATAGCCGTCATGCGCGACCACGGCATGCAATTCGCTCAGGAAGAGCGTTATTACCGAGGGAAGATCCTCAGCGACTTCAGATGTCTCGAGCCACATGTGCAGGGCGGTCCGCGGTTTTTCATCCTCTATTCCGAAGACCTCAATGAAGACGGTGCGGCCGATGTTCGCTGCGCCGTGGACTACGACGGAAAAATCATCTGGCTGCTGTTGCTTTCCGCCGAGTGGAATACGGTGATTTTGACGGAGCCGATCGATGTCACCGGAGGCACGAGCGGTGCCGGAGCAACGGGGGGAGTAGAAGTCGGGGGCGATCCCGGTGCAACCGGCAACGATACAGGAACAACCGGCACTGCGGGCGCGAATCAGGGCGCCGGCGACACCGAGAACGCCGAGAGTACCGGCATGGGAGCGGATACGGGCACGGGCACGAATCAGGGCGCCGGCACACAAACACCCGGCAGCTCGTCTTTGATGCAACCCAACTCCAACGACGGCTGGATCTGGGCATTTTCCTACGCAACCTCCCGTGAGGCCTATCTGTTCTCCCAAACCGATGTCTTCAACGCATTCAGACAGCTGGACTTTTATTACGAGGGGGTCTACGGCGTCGGATTCAACAGCCTGATTCCGGGCGCCTCATCCGAGCCCGAGGTCTTGCCCAACGATCCG
>DOMT01000213.1:1931-5218 GCA_003509825.1 Coriobacteriia bacterium | reverse complement strand
TGCGGGCGTGGGATCCGGCTCGGGTGTTACCACGGGCTCGGGTTCCGGCGCGACGATCTCGGCGGCCTCACGGGCGATCGGAGCGCTGAGCTCCGCCACGTGGGTGGCCTTTGATTCCTGTGCGGTTTCGAACTTGGCAACCGCTGCAACCGGTGTTTCCAGAGCTGCGCTCTGAATACGACCTACTCCTAATACCTTTGCCGTTGTGGACGGCAAGAAATCCCCAAAAGCAGCAGAAAAGCCTGTGATAGTGATCAGAAGAGAAAGTGCCGCGATCGAAATCCCCCTTGCGACTTTTCTGTTCACTTTACTATCCAATTGCAAAATCATACTCCCTGTCATCATTCTCAAATAAGCCCGAATGAGGGCTTCAGCAGCGGGAACGTTTAACGATTGTATTTATACTGCTATTTGAACAAGCAAAACTATGTCGTACAAAACTAGCCGTCGAAACGGCTACGTGCCATTTTACAACATTTGAGGTGATATGAAAAGCTTTACTCCCCGATCGTGCTGTTCGGCGAGGCAGGCATGTTAAAACGCAGGGTGCGTTGTTCGATGAGAGGGAGGTCTAAATCCAGGGAAAAACCCGGAACATCACCGAAGAACCAAACGCCTGCGATCAGTGCGGCGGAGACGAGTAGCGAGCCGAGCAAACTGAAGATGTTTTTGCCGGTAACGGCGGTGAGGATTCCCAAACCGATCAGCACCAGAAGCACCGGCCACATCATGAAGATCACGTGCAAAAGTGTGGTAAGAGTTAAAAACCCGAAGTTCCAGAACTGAAGCACCACGGCCAGCGTGATCAAAAAGATCGCATTGCCTGCGCGGCTCAAGCTCCAGCCCTTGCGGTTGGGTGTGAGTAAAACCACCAGTCCGATTGCCACCAGGATCATCGGCCAAAAATGCCATAGGGATACTCCGAAGACCGTCTTGAGTAGAGCGAACAAACCTATTCCGATGAACGCCACACCGAAAACCAGACCCACCTGTACTCCGGCGCCGATACCTTTATTCTCGGCCTCGGGGTTTGCGGTCGTAACATCGAAGGCTTCGGGGTTGGCCGTCGTATAAGCCGATCCCGGGGAGGAGCAGGCGGAGAGTCCGGGTAGCGGGCCGGTGGACGAACCGGCTTGTGATGCGGAGCCGGGTACGTCTATATAGTAGCCCATGGGTTTTTTGGGCATGATGAACATGATGATGAGGTAGAGGATTACCGGAAAGCCCAAACCGACGAAGCAGATGATTACATAGAGTATGCGAACAAGGGTGGGGTCGAGATCGAGATACTCGGCTAACCCTCCACATATGCCGGCGATAACCGGATCGTCACTTTTATACAGGCGTTTGTTCATAACGTTCATGGTGTCACGTTAGCTTATTGAGCGCGATGATTGTTGTCGTTTTGTAAGCGAATCGAGGCTCGGGAGGTGTCGGAGTGCCGCCTGCGTGCGGGCTCCTGCGGCAGCCTTTCGATTCCGTGAAACAAAGCAACAAATTTCTAGGTGGAAAGTAGATTAGTGTTACTATGTAATGCCAAATGAAACACCGATAATACACATGGTTTTTTCGAGAGAGAGGCGTAGATGATTTTCTCAACTCTGATCCTTGCCGCGGGAGCAGGCACCCGAATGAAGTCTTCGAAGTCGAAGGTGGCACATGAGTTGTTGAAAAAACCTCTGGTTCGTTGGGTTGTGGATGCGGCAAACGCCGCCGGTAGCGCCAAAGTGATCACCGTCGTGGGTCATGAGCGCGAGCAGGTTATCCCCTTGGTTGAAGATACCGAGATCGTCGTTCAGGAAGAACGCCTGGGCACCGGCCACGCCGTAAAAATAGCGCGCGATATACTTACCCGGGACGCCTCGGACGAAGCATCGTCACTCGTGGTTCTTTGCGGCGACACCCCGCTGATCACCGCCGAAACCATATCTTCTCTGGTGTCATCCCAGCAGCAAAACAAGGCTGCGATCTGTGTGTTGACCCACCTGCTCGACGACCCCACGAATTACGGACGTATTTTGCGCAACGCCGCAGGTGACGTCATCGGTATTGTGGAGGAAAAAGACGCGACGGATGAGCAGCGTGCGATCAAGGAGTGCAACAGCGGGGCCTACTGCTTCGATCTGGCGACCCTGCTCGAGAGCTTGGATGAACTGAGCTGCGATAACGTTCAGGGTGAATATTATCTCACCGACGTTGTTGCCATCTGCGCCGATAAGGGACTTGCGGTTAAGGCCCATATCGTCGATGCGGAAGAGACACAGGGCATCAACAGCCGCGTGCAACTGGCCGCCGCGACCAAATCCATGCAGCGCCGCATCAACGAGGCTCACATGATGGCCGGCGTAACCATGCTCGACCCCGACCTGGTTTGGATAGGCCCGGACGTGCAGATCGAAAACGACGTAGAGCTGCTGCCACTCACCATGCTTTACGGCACCACGCAGGTGGCAGGCGGCTCGGTGATCGGGCCCAACTCGCGTCTGCAGGATTCCCGCGTGGGTAAAGACTGCACCATCGAAGAGAGCATCGTTCTCAGCTCCACCTTGGAAGACGAGGTGAGTTGCGGACCGCGTGCCTATCTGCGCCCGGGTACGGTGATGAAGAAAGGTTCCAAGGCCGGAACACACGTGGAGATCAAGAACTCCACCATCGGCGAGGGCAGCAAGGTGCCGCATCTGAGTTACTTCGGCGATGCCACGCTGGGCACAAACGTAAATATCGGCGCAGGTTCGATAACCTGTAACTATAACGGAAAAACAAAGAGCAAGACCATCATCGGTGATCGCTCCTTCGTCGGTTCGGACACGATGCTTGTGGCTCCCGTGGAGCTGGGAAGCGATGTGACCACCGGGGCGGGTAGTGTCATCACCAAAAATGTAGCGGATGGGGCTCTGGCGGTTGAACGAGGAGATCAGACAGTAATCGAAGGATGGACCTACCGGCAAGAGGAGAGGCAAAAATGACGGACATCACCGACGTTACCAAAGGCCTGAAGATTTATTCAGGTCGATGTAATCCCGAGCTGGCCCGGGAGATCGTCGAAAGACTCGGCGTTCAGTTGGGCGATATCAGACTCGAGACCTTTAAAAACGGCGAGATTTACGCACGTTATCTCGAGAGCGTGCGCGGCTGCGACGTGTTTATCATCCAGTCGGTTTCCCATGACGTCAATGCGGCGTTGATGGAGCTTTTGATCATGACCGATGCGGCGAAGCGGGCCTCGGCGCGTACGGTAACCGCGGTCATCACGCATTACGGCTATGCCAGGCAGGATAAGAAGTCCG
>DOMT01000213.1:0-1924 GCA_003509825.1 Coriobacteriia bacterium | reverse complement strand
GACCGCACCATCGCCATAGATCTGCACCAGGGTCAGATCCAGGGATTTTTCGACACCCCGGTCAACCACCTCACGGCACTGCCGATCTTTGCGGAGTACTTCGAGAAGAAGAAGCTGGAAAACGTCTGCGTGGTTTCGCCCGACGTCGGGCGCGCCAAGGCGGCCAAGAAGTTGGCCGACCTGCTCGAGGCCGACCTGGCGATCATGCATAAGTCGCGCCCGGAGCATAACGTGGCCGAGGTCTCCAGCGTCATCGGTAACGTGACGGGCAAGGTCTGCATCCTCAACGACGACATGATCGATACCGCGGGTTCGATCACCGCCTCCATCGCCAAACTGAGAGAAGAAGGCGCCGTGGCGGTTTACATCTGCGCCACGCACGGCCTGTTTTCCGGCCCCGCCTACGAGCGACTGGCCGAAGCCGACGTTGAGGAAGTGGTGGTGTGCAACACGGTGCCGGTGCCCAAAGAGAGGCAAGGCGATAAGATCAAGGTGATCTCCGTGGCGCCGATACTGGCGCGCGCGATCAAGAACGTATACATGGAGGCCTCGGTCTCAACGCTCTTCGACCCCGAATTCCAGCTCTAGTCATGGCGCTGCTCGGGCCACATATCATCGTGGGGTTGGGAAACCCCGGCAGGGAATNNTACGACAACACCCGCCATAACGCCGGTTTCAAGGTGATCGATGCTTTGGCCGAGGAGCTGGGCGTAGGTTATTGGAAGACCGCCGCCAACGCCTTGGTGGGCGAGACCAAGTACAAGGGCGAGAAGCTGGTACTCATCAAACCGCAATCGTTCATGAATATGAGCGGCGGGCCGGTCAAAGGCCTTACCGGACGTTACGGCTTTAGTGCCGCGAATGTTTTGGTGGTGCACGACGAGCTCGATCTTCCGGCCGGCACCATCCGCCTTAAGTTCGGCGGCGGACATGCCGGGCATAACGGCCTGCGATCGCTGCACCAATCCATCGGCTCCGAATACGCGCGTTTACGCATCGGCATCGGCAGGCCCGAGGGCCGCATGCCTCCCCACACCTTCGTCTTACAGCGCTTGAAGCGAAATGAGGCCGAGGACTTCGCCGTGACGATTGCCGGCGCTGTGCCGATACTGCTTAAAGCGGTGGAGGAGGGCGTGGAGCGGGCGATGAACGAGAGTAATCGCGATAAGGAAAAAGAGCGCGGCAAGATTGCAACTCCGAGCAGGACAGGCGACGTGCCCGGTGCTTCGGGCCGAGTAGGCGGCGACACTGTAGGGGCGACTGCTCCCGGGGTCGTAGTTCAACCCTCGGAAGCGGGCGTGAAAGACGTCGTCGGCGACACTTCGAGCGCGCCGACTCCCAAGGAGCCTATCGGAATGGCCGAGGTCGTGGCCGCGGTGGAAGCGGTCGTTAAGGCCAACGAGGCGGCCAAGGTCACGGATCCGAGCGCCCCGACCGAACCGATGTCACGTCTCGATTCCGACGATCGTTAGTTAGGGACGCGGCGATTGAAAGCAACATCCGACCGAAGACGTCACGGCCTGGGACACATATTCGCGCTCGTCACCTGTGTGATATGGGGTTTTACCTATGTAGCCAGTAAAGTTCTGCTCAACGCCGGGCTCACACCCTTCGAGGGCATGGTGCTACGCTTCTTGATCGCCTATCCGGTGCTCTGGCTGCTCCGTCCCCGTNNGAGGCTGGCGCAACGAGCTGCCGTTTGTGCTCTGCGGTATCTTCGGCGTTACCGTTTACTACCTGTTCGAATACTACTCGCTGACCTTCACGTCGGCCAACTTCACCGGTATCATCACCGGTACCGCGCCTTTGGTGGTGGCGCTGATGATGTGGGCGGTGTATCGCGAGCGCCCCAAGAAGCTCTTCATCGTGGGATTTTTCGTTGCGATCTTCGGCATTACGCTCATCACGCTCGCCGGCGGCGAAG